>CAIRBY010000227.1 GCA_903876865.1 uncultured Acidobacteriia bacterium | reverse complement strand
GGCCCGGATCTGCTCCAGGCTCGTCGCTTCCGAATCGTCCATGCTGATGATCAATACCCAGCATCTCGATCCTCGCCTTCAGGCTCATCTTGTATGAGAATCCAATCCTCTGCTCAGGCTCATCTTGTATGAGACAAGAGTCGGGTTAACGGCGGGGGTAGGTTCAAGGGATAATGGAGGGAGCAGGTCATGCCACTGCGTGAGCACGGAGCGTCAGTTCCGGTGCATCCAGCTGTCGATGAATCCAAGGAAATCCATTTGCACGATATGAACGATGATTGCGCTTCGGCGCAGGGGAAGAGCGGAGAGCGGACGTTTTTAGAGAGTCTGCGAGCGGCGACGGAGTTGCTGGAAGCGATCGCGGTGGACCGCGAGTTGTTGCGGGAGGTGCCGGGCGGGGAGCGGGAGCGGCTGCACCGGGCGATCGCGGAGGCGTACCTTCCCGACCCGGTGGCGCGGCGGCGGAGGGTGCAGGCACTGGCGCGCGAACGGGTGGCGGCGCGGGCGGAACGGGCGGAGGCGGTGCTGGGGGAGACGGGGATTCGCACGCTGCGGCGGAAGGTGGAGTTCACGACTCCGAATGTGTTCGCGCCGGAGAATTTCGAGGAGAGGGAGCGGGAGGCGGCGGCGGAGGCGGTGGATCCGCAGCATTGCTACATCTGCAAGGAGAAGTTCACGACGCTGCACCATTTCTACGACCAGATGTGTCCGGGGTGCGCGGAGTTCAATTTCCGGAAGCGGACGGAACTGGCGGATCTGCGGGGGCGGGTGGCGCTGTTGACCGGGGGGCGGGTAAAGATCGGGTATCAGGCGGGGCTGAAGCTGTTGCGGGCGGGCGCGCATTTGATTGTGACGACGAGGTTCCCGCGCGATTCGGCGCAGCGGTACGCGCGGGAGGCGGACTTCGGGGAGTGGGGGCAGCGGCTGGAGATTCTGGGGCTGGACATGCGGAGTCCATCAAGCGTGGAGGCGTGCTGCCAGCATTTGCTGGATACGCAGGAGCGGCTGGATTTCATTATCAATAATGCGTGCCAGACGGTACGGAGGCCGCCGGAGTTTTACGCGCACATGATGGAGGGGGAGCGGGCGGCGCTGGGGACGATGCCGGCGGAGGCGCGGCGGCTGCTGGGGGTGTGTGAGGAGCCGGCGGGGCGGCTGGCGGTGGCGTCGAAGTGGAGCAGCGCTTCGGCGGAACTTTCGCAGGTGCCGCTGCTGGTGGAGGATCTGGTGCGGCAGGAGCATCTGTTCCCGGCGGGCCGGCTGGATCAGGATTTGCAGCAGGTGGATTTGAGGGAGCGGAACTCGTGGCGGCTGCTGATGGCGGAGGTTTCGAGTGTGGAGATGCTGGAGGTGCAGCTGATCAATGCGGTGGCGCCGTTCATCATCAATGCGCGGCTGAAGCCGCTGATGATGCGGACGGCGGAGCGGGATAAGCACATTGTGAACGTGTCGGCGATGGAGGGGCAGTTTTACGGGCATCGGAAGACGACGCGGCATCCGCATACGAATATGGCGAAGGCGGCGTTGAATATGATGACGCGGACGGCGGCAACGGATTACTTCAACGACGGGATTCACATGAATAGCGTGGATACGGGGTGGGTGACGGACGAGGATCCGGCGCAGTTGGCGGCGCGGAAGGTGGTGGAGCAGAGGTTCCATCCGCCGCTGGATATTGTGGACGGGGCGGCGCGGATTGTGGATCCGATTATCGATGGGGTGAATACGGGGCAGCATGTGTGGGGGAAGTTTTTGAAGGACTACAAGGAGACGGACTGGTAGGG
>CAIRBY010000226.1 GCA_903876865.1 uncultured Acidobacteriia bacterium | reverse complement strand
CCGCGGACCGGTGGATCGCGAAGCTGTTCGATGGGTTCGAAGCCGTTGTGGGAAGGCCCGGCATCGGGCATCGTCGCTGATTCCGAAGATCGTTGCAGGCTTACAGAATGATGGCACGGCAACCGGGGCTACAGAGGCACTGGTGCAAATAAAGCCGCTACCGAAAGAGGTGCTGGGAGCAATCCTCGCCCGACTAGAAAAGGCTGACGGGAACACCGATAGGAATCAGACCATCAGGGAGAACATGATGATTACGCTTGCGGATCACGGAGTGGACGATCCATCGTTCGTTCGGACGCTGGGGGACATCTTGGATGACCCGAAACAACGCCACGGGTTCGCCGCAATGGCGTTATCTCGTCTCGGTAAAGGTGCGAAACCGGCGGAGGCTGCGTTACGGCGCATCGTGGCAACGATTACCAAACCTTCGGAACACACCGACGAGCAGACAACACTGTTCTATGCACAGGCAGCACTGAATAATCTCGCACGCCAGTAACTGGCACTGCCAGATTTGCATCAGCAGATCGAGTTCGCAACGGATGCGAACGGCGCGGGTCGATCAACGGCAGGTAAACGCCGTTAGCTGACCCTAGCCGCGCAAGCGACGGCGGACCGGACCGTCACGCTCGCTTGGCTTCGCGGCGCAGACCTTCGTGGACGAGCATTTTGAGCAGGGTTTGGTAGCCGATTCCCTTGCGTGTTGCGAGTTCTCGAGCTTTCTCCACGTCTGGGCTGGGCAACCGCAATGCGATCTGAACGCTTGCGGCGCGGTTCAATTGACCGACGAGACGCGACCCTTTTGCCACCTTCTTCTGAGGTGCCGCCTTCTGAGGTGCCGCCGATTTCTGCTTCAAGAAGTCCCGTCCCTGGCGACTGGCCCACCAAGTGGCCTCTTCGTCCTCGTTTGCGAACGTAGGTGGTTGGATTGTCTTTTTCATGGATCACTCCCCTCGAAGCCGCCGGGCAAAATAGTCCTTCTTCTGCCCGGCATCAAGATTGTACGCAGTAACAACGCGGATTCGCCCATCGCGTTCCGTGAAGACGACCGCTAGGAGTCGTCCCGTATCGGTTTCGCCGTAGTATACAAAACGCGGTTCCCCTCCAACGTTCTGCTCGTAGATCAGAATGGGGCCGTTTGACAACGCGAATTCCACGTCGTCGCGCTTAATCCGATGGGCACGGATCTTCCGAAGATTGTTTTCATCCCAGTCGAACACTGCATCTCCATTGTATATGCAAAGCATGACACCATGGAAATTTGTGGCCGTTCAAACGGCAATTTCGGAAAGTGACCCGTCGCGACGATGCTGGGTGAATCTCAATGCCGGGCGGGAGGGATTGCGCGCGCGAGGGTTTGAGGGCGGGGTGCGGCACGAGCCCACGCCATCGCGGGGTGTGCCAGATGCGATACTGGCGGGGATATGAATGGAACGGGTAAAGCGGGGCGCGTGGGGGTCTTTGGGATAGGGCTTGCCGCGTACTGGGAGCAGTTCCCGGGGTTGAAGGAGCGGTTGGAGGGGTATCAGGGGGAGGTGGAGCGGCGGCTGGCGGGGTTCGGGGTGGAGGTGGTCTCGGCGGGGCTGGTGGATACGGCGCCCGGCGCGGCGGAGGCGGGGGAGCGGTTCGCGGCGAGCGATCTGGACCTGATCGTTTGTTACATCGGCACGTATGCGACCTCTTCGCAGGTGCTGCCGGTGGTGCAGCGGGCGAAGCGTCCGGTGCTGGTGCTGAATCTGCAGCCGGCGGCGACGCTGGATTACGAACATACGGATACGGGCGAGTGGCTGGCGAATTGTTCGGTGTGCTGCGCGCCGGAAATTTCGAATGCGTTTGCGCGCGCCGGGGTGCGCTTTCAGGTGGTCAGCGGGATGCTGCGCGAGGATGCGGCGGCGTGGCGCGAGATCGGCGAATGGTGCGAGGCGGCGAGTGTGGCGCGGGCCATGACGCGCAGCCGCATCGGGTTCCTGGGGCACACGTATCCGGGGATGTTGGATATGTATAGCGACTTCACCATGCTCTCGGCGCAGGCGGGCATTCACGTGGAAGTGCTGGAGATGTGCGACCTGGCGGCGTGCGTGGAAAGTGTGGCGCGGGAAGAGGTCGCGGCGAAGTTAGCGGAGGCGCGGGAGCGGTTCGACCTGGAGAATGCGGGCGGCGAGGAACTGATCTGGGCGGCGCGGGTGGCGGTGGGGCTGGACCGGCTGGTGGAGCGGTTCCAACTGAACGGGCTCACCTACTATTACCGCGGGCTCGCGGGGAACGAATACGAGCGGCTGGGCGCGGGATTGATCCTGGGGAACTCGCTATTGACGGCGCGGGGAATTGCGGCGGCGGGCGAGGGCGATCTGAAGACGTGCGTGGCGATGAGCATGCTGCATGGCATGGGCGCGGGCGGATCTTTCACGGAACTTTATTTCATGGATTTTCGCGAGGGCTTCGTGCTGATGGGGCATGACGGGCCGATGCATCTGGCGATTGCGGACGGGCGTCCGGTGCTGCGCGGGCTGGGGCTGTATCACGGCAAGCGGGGCAGCGGCGTGAGCGTGGAGTGCAAGGTGAAGCTGGGTCCGGTGACGCTGCTGGGGCTGACGCAGACGGCGGCGGGGAAGCTGAAGCTGGTGACGGCGGAAGGCGAATCGATCGGCGGGCCGATTTTGAAAATTGGGAATACGAATTCGCGGGTGAGGTTCAGATTGCCGCCCGGGGAGTTCATCAATCGCTGGTGCGCGGAAGGGCCCACGCATCACTTCGCGCTGGGCACGGGCCACCGGCGGGGCGCGCTACGGAAGGTCGCGGAACTGATGGGAATCGAATTGGTGGAGGTAGGAGCGTGATGCGAAAGATCTTGTTGCTGTGTGTAGTGGCGCTGTGTGTGCCACTCGCGAGCCGGTTGCTGTTGAGCCAGGCCGGACGCGATGGGCTGGAAGCGGGCTTCGCGAATCCGCCGCAGGAGGCGCGGCTGCGCTGCTACTGGTGGTGGTTGAACGGCAACACGAACGAGGTGGCGATCACGCGCGACCTGGAGCAGATGAAGTTGGCGGGGTATGGCGGCGCGCTGCTGGTGGATGCCAACGGCAGCGAGCAGCAGAAGAACCGCATGGTGACGGCGGGTCCCACCTTCGGCAGCGAGCGGTGGCGGCAGTTGTACCGGCACGCGCTGAAGGAAGCGGCGCGGCTGGGGCTGGAGTTGAGCCTGAATATTGAGAGCGGCTGGAACCTGGGCGGTCCGCTGGTGAAGCCGGAGCAGGGGGCGAAGCTGCTGACCTGGTCGAAGGTGGTGGTGCCGGGCAATGTGGAAGTGCGGATGATGCTGCAGCAGCCGCCGGCGAAGTTCGGCGGGTATCGCGATCTCGCGGTGCTGGCGTATCCGCTGCATCACGGCGAGGCGATGCCGAAGCGGCCGATCGAGCAGCTCGCGGTGAAGAGCGCGACCAAGGAATCGGGCATGATGGCGCCGCCTTCGGAGCCGTTGCTGACGGATGTTCCGGCGGAGGCGGGCGAGCAGGACGCGCAGTTGCGCGAGGTGATCGACGTGACCGCGAAGATGCGCCACGATGGCAACTTCAACTGGCAGGCGCCGGCGGGGACGTGGGAGATTTTGCGGCTGGGATACTCGGCGTCTGGCGCGAAGGTATCGACTTCGAGCGGGGAGTGGCAGGGGCTCGCGATCGACTATCTGGATCGCACGGAACTGGAGCATTACTGGAAAGAGAATATCGACCCGCTACTGGCGGATGCGAAACCGTATCTGGGGAAGACGCTGAAGTATCTGGTGACGGATAGCTGGGAGTTGGGCGGCGTGAACTGGACGGGCAGGTTCCGCGAGGAGTTCCGGGCGCGGCGCGGGTACGATCCGCTGCCGTACCTGCCGGTGGTGACGGGGCGGCTGATCGAAGATCGCGACACGAGCAACCGCTTCCTGAACGATTTCCGGCGTACGGTGGGCGATCTGGTGATCGCGGCGCATTACCAGGTGTTCGCGGATCTGGCGGCGAAGAGCGGGCTGGGGATTCATCCCGAATCGGGCGGTCCGCACGGGGCGCCGATCGACGCGCTGCAGACGCTGGGCGTGGGCGCGTTTCCGCAGACGGAGTTCTGGGCGCGGTCGCCGACGCATCGGGTGAAGGACGAGGAGCGCTTCTACGTGAAAGAGGCGTCGAGCGCGGCGCATATTTACGGCAAGACGCTGGTGGCGGCGGAGGGGATGACGACGATCGGTCCGCAGTGGGAGGAATCGCTGTGGGACGATCTGAAACCGACCTTCGATCAGGCGATTTGCGAAGGGCTGAACCGGCTGATCTGGCACACGTTCACCTCGTCACCGAAAGAGGCGGGGCTGCCGGGGCAGGAGTATTTCGCAGGCACGCATTTGAATCCGCAAGTGACGTGGTGGAAGCAGGCGCCCGCGTTCCTGGGCTATCTGAACCGGAGTCAGTTTCTGATGCAGCAGGGCGTGCCGGTATCGGACGTGCTGGTGTATTACGGCGATCAGGTGCCGAACTTCGTGCGGACGAAGGCGGCGGATCCGGCGAAGGTGCTGCCGGGGTACGACTATGACGTGATCGATGAGAATGCGCTGGTGAAGCGCACGAGCGCCAAGGACGGGCGGATCGTGCTGCCGGAGGGCACGGAGTACCGCTTGCTGGTGCTGCCGGAGCGAAACAGCATGAGTGTGGCTGCGGCGGGCGCGGTGAAGAAACTGGTGGAGGGCGGCGCGGCGGTGTTGGGTCCGAAGCCGGAGCGCTCCACGGGGTTGGGCGGCGATGCGGCGGTGCGCGAAATCGCGGGGCAGATCTGGGACAAGGTGAATACGGGCAAGAGCGCGCGCGAGTGCTCGCCGCGCGTGGGGTGCTGCCGGATTACGAAGGTCCGGCGCAGACCGAGTACGTGCATCGCAGAGTGGGCGAGACGGAGATCTATTTCGTGCGCAATGCGAAGCCGGAAGCGCTGCGCGCGGAGGTCACGCTGCGGGTTGCGGGCAAGACGCCGGAGTTGTGGCACGCGGAGACGGGAAAGATCGAAGACGACGCGATGTATGAGGCCACGGCGGACGGTAGGACGAAACTGCCGCTCTGGCTCGAGCCGAACGGAAGCGTGTTCATCGTGCTGCGGAAGGCAGCGGGCGCGCATGTCACCCAGGTGACGCGGAATGGTGCGGCGCTAACGGCGGCGAGCGAGGTGAAGGTCTCGGGCGGCGAGTTGACGGCAGCGGCGGGCGGGCGCTACGAGGTGAAGAGCGCGGACGGAAAGACGGTCGCGGTGGATGTCGCCGTGCCGGCGCCGAAACCGGTGGAGGGCGCGTGGACGGTGCGGTTCGCGCCGGGATGGGGCGCTCCGGCGGAGACGCAGTTCGATGCGCTGCGTTCGTGGACGCTGAATCCCGATGCGGGGATCAAGCATTTTTCCGGGACGGCGCGGTATGCCAAGAAGATCGAAATCCCGGCGGAGATGCTGCGGGCGGGCGGTGAAGTATGGCTGGATCTGGGCGACGTGCGCGAGATCGCTGAGGTGTGGCTGAACGGGAAGCCGCTGGGCGTATTGTGGCGCAAGCCCTTCGCGGTGGCGCTCGGTGCGGCGGCGCGGGCGGGCGCGAACGAATTGGAAATCGAAGTGACGAATCTGTGGCCGAACCGGCTGATCGGGGATCAGAAACTACCGCCGGAGCAGCGCAAGACGAGCACAAACATCACGAAGTTTACGGCCGCATCGCCGCTGATGGTATCGGGGCTATTGGGTCCGGTGAAGTTGCAGGTGGTGGGGAAGGTGAAGGTGGCGTATTAGGAGCCGCTTGATTCCAGCGGACCGGCAAATTCCTGCCGTAGAGCAGGTGTGGCAGGTCCGCGGCTTCCGGTGTTACCGGGCAGCGGTTGGGGCGGTTCTGCGGGCTACGAACGGCGGCGCGGAGGCCGTGATACCAATTCACGGCGGCTTGAGAAGAGAGGGTGCCGGTCCATGCATAGAGGTCGGCGAGATCGCGCTGCGCGCGAGGCATGAGCTTAATCCGATATGCCATGAGCCGCTTGGAATTCCGCGAAGAACTCCTCCGCGTCCTGCCCAAGTCCCTTCCTGCCCAAGTCCCTTCCTGCCCAAGTCCCTGCTTGGATTCCTCAAGTCCCTGGCGAATGCCTTCACGGGCATCGGCGCGGGCTGCGATGTCGAGCAGGCGCTGATAGGCTGCGGTGTCTTGAACGATGGCTGCGGCTCTGCCCTTCACGGTGAGGATGACGGGCCGCTTGCTCATTTTGAGCTGCTTCATGAAGTCCCCGGACCGGCGGCGAAACGTGGTGAGCTATTGAATGTCTTTAGTGATGTCCAGCAGCATGGGTACCTGACTCGATTAGAGCCCCTTTTTAGGTGCGGAGCGCAGTCGCTTGAGTGGGATGGCAGCCAGCCATCACTCTGGACGATGTGTCTAGTGATCGCGTTCGGTGATGAGGTCCGTAATCGCGAGCAGGGCGCGCTGATACGGGGACTCGGGGAATTCGCCGATGGTCTGGCGGGCCTTGTCGGTGAAGGCTTGGGCGCGCTCTTTGACGCGTTCGATGCCGCGGTATTTCTCCAGCAGTTTGAGGATGCGCTGGAACGGGACGGTTTCGTAGCTGCGTTCGCGTAGGATAGTCTCGACTAAGCCGCGTTCTTCCGCGGTGGCGCGTTCGAGGGCGTAGACGAGCGGCAGCGTGACCTTGCCTTCGCGAAGATCGCCGCCCACGGGCTTGCCGAGGGTCTTTTCGCGGGCGGTGAAATCGAGCATGTCGTCCACGAGTTGGAACGCCATGCCGAGATTCCACGCGTATTCGCCGAGCTTTTCCTGATTCTCCGGTGTGGTGTGGCCAGAGAGTCCGCCGAGGCGGGCGCAGACGCTGAAGAGGCAGGCGGTCTTGCGGTCCACCAGTTCCATGCAATCGGCTTCGGTGACGTTGATGCGGCCGATCCGTTCCAGTTGCAGCAGTTCGCCTTCGACCATCATCTGCGTGAGCGAGATGAGCAGGTCGAGGATCTGGAAATTGCGCTCGCGGAGCGCGATCTGGAAGGCCTGCATGTACATCCAGTCGCCGGCGAGGACGCAGGTGTGATTGCCCCAGGTGACGTTGGTGGAGGGGCGGCCGCGGCGGGTCTGCGCGGTATCGATCACATCGTCATGCACGAGTGTGGCGGCATGCACCATTTCGACCACGGCGCCGAGTTGGATTGCGGAGGGGCCGCCATTGCCGACGAGTTTGGCGGAGAGCAGCAGAAGGGCGGGACGCAGGCGCTTTCCGCCGGCCGACTGGAGGTATTGCCCAATGGCCGTGACCGCGTCCACGGAGGCCACCGATTCGACGGTCAACTTCTTTTCGACCTGAATCAGATCGTCCTGGATGAGGTCGAAAACTTCGCGGGCTGTAAAGGCTTGTCCCAGCTTGCCTAAATTCATGTAAGTTAACCAGTCTAACTGTTTGCAGCAGGCACGCGCAAACACAGGTCGCGGAAGTTGCGGGTGGTGGCGGCGGCAATTTGTTCCAACCTAACGCCACGGAGGGCCGCGAGACGGCGCGCGGTTTCGACCACAAAGGCCGGTTCATTGCGTTTTCCGCGGTGCGGCACGGGGGCCAGATACGGGCAATCGGTCTCTACCAGGATACGGTCTTCGGGAGTGATACGAGCCGCTTCGCGCAGGCTGTCGGCTTTGGGAAACGTGAGGACGCCTCCGACACTGAGGTGAAAACCGAGCGCGAGCGCCTGGCGCGCCTGGTCGGAATCGCCGGTAAAACAGTGCATGATTCCGCCGTGGGGAAGGGCAGTCACCTGCGCCATGGTGTCTTCCCAGGCTTCGCGGGTGTGGATGACGATGGGCTTCCCGAACT
>CAIRBY010000225.1 GCA_903876865.1 uncultured Acidobacteriia bacterium | reverse complement strand
TACAAATCCAACGCCGAGGGCAAAACCGCGGTGCTGGAAGAGAAGAGCGGCGGCGCACGCGCCCTGGCGGTAAAACCGGATGGAACGCTGCTCGCGAAAGCGGCGGATGGAATCGCGATCACCGCCCAGGGCGCGGTCTATTTTACAGATGCCGAGCGCCAGAACATCAGCTACACCGGTGCGGATGGCAAAACACGCATTGTCTATCACGGCGGCGAGATTGCCCGCCCCACCGCGCTCGCGCTCTCGCCGGATCAGGCCATGCTGGTGGTCACGGACGCGCAGGCGCGCTTCAGTTGGAGCTTCCAGATCGCTTCCGATGGCGGGTTGGCGAACGGCGAGCCGTTTTATCGCCTGGAGATGCCGGAAGAGGGCTGGATGAGCGGCGTGACCGGCGTGGTGGAAGATTCCGTCGGGCAGGTCTATTTCGCCACTGCGGCGGGGATCCAGGTCTGCGAGGCAAACGGGCGTGTGGCGGCGATCCTGAACCCGCCCGAACCGGGTCAGGTCACGAGCATCGCGTTCGGGGGGAAAGACCTGAACTGGCTCTACGTAACCGAGGGCGCAAAACTCTTCCGCCGTCCGGTCAAGGGGAAGGGTGTTGGCGCCTGGGCGCCGGCCAAACTCCCCAAGCCCCCGCTATGATCGCGAGATCTTGCGAGCCCTCAGAAAGCTGGAGACGCCGAACCAGAGCATGAGCACCGTGCAGAAGGCTGCCATGAAGAAGCGCACCATGTTGTCCGCGCCGGCTTTGCCGGTTTCGTGCGTGAAATCCAGATAGAGGCGCACGGTTTTGAAGCCGAAAACCACCGCGAAACACATGAACAGGAAGCCAATTACTTCATTCCAAAGGGTTCGCGCGGGTTTGAGAATGGCCGGTACCACATGCTTCACGAACTGCTGGCCATTGCGAACGGTTAAGAGCTTCCACACACCCACATCGTAACAAAAGTACAAAATCCCGCGGATGGCGGTCGGATGGCAGTAATGTCCTCGACGGAAAGTGCCGATTGTTTACACGGGTGCGCGCTTGTGAACCCCGGTTTGGTCCACTACAATCGGAACGGGTGGATGCAGACCCATCGGTGGAACGCCGGCTGTCCCCGGCGCATCTGCCATATAAGGGGAACTCTGTGGAAGAGCCATTAAAACACCTCATGCAGGAGCTGGGTAACGCGATTAACGATTCCCTCTCCGAATCCGACCGGATTGCGGAGGCGATCGGCGAAATCAAACGAGCCGGATACGACGTTTTCCTGGTGTTGGAAGCGACGATCGGCTTCAACCGCCGCGATGAAAACGCGGAGGAAGAAGAAGAGGACTCTCAGGTAGAGGTTAGCGAAGAACCTAAGCGCTTCGAAGCCACTGGTAAGATCAAGTTCACCTCGCAGGATCACCGCTTTCTGCGCGCGCTGAAGATTGCGGTAGACGAAGAGAATCGCTAGCGGGCTTTCCCCCGCCCCTTAGGGCAGGAGGCTCCGGTAGAGTCGCCAGGTCTGGCTGACTGCCTTTTCCCAGGTGAAGAGTTGTGCGCGCGCCAAGCCGCGCCGTGCGTAGTCCCTCTGTAAATCCACGTTCAAGGTCAGGGCCCGCAGTGCGTCCGCTAGCGCCCCGGTCTCTTCCGGGTCCACCAGCATCGCGGCATCCCCAGCCACTTCCGGCAGTGCGGAGCGGTTGCTGGTAATCACCGGAACACCCGCCGCCATGGCTTCCAAGACCGGCATTCCGAAGCCTTCATCCAGCGAGGGGAAGGCGAAAACCGAGGCGCGCCCGTACCAGGCGGCCAACTCCTCGGGCGAAACGTAACCGGTCACGTGGATGCGGTCGCGCGCCGCGCTGCTCCCGATGCGCGCCAGAATCTCCGCCGCGCCGAAGCCGCTGGAACCGGCCAGCACCAGTTGCCAGGAAGGGCCCACCGCTTCAAATGCCTCCACCAGCCGCGCGATATTTTTGCGCGCCTGAATCGCGCCTACATTCAGAATCACCTGCTGCCGCGCCGCGCTCCCCTGTGCGAGCGGCGGAGATGGCGCCGGAGCCGCAAGCCGCCGGATGCCGTGGTGAACCACATGCACCCGCTCGGGGGCGACCCCCAGCAGCGAAATCACCTGCTGCCGCGTGAATTCCGAGACCGCGATAATGGCGTCGGCGCGCGCGGCGGCATCGCGCGCCTGTTCCGTGAAGCGCGCCCGGAACTCCGGGGTGGAATACTCGCCGGTCATCACGAAGAGATCGTGAAAAGTCGCCACCGAGCGGCGCAGCGAAATCCGCGGAAGGCGCTGATTGAGGCCGTGAAAAAGATCGGCTGAACGCGGTCCCAGCGGTTCGGCCAGCAGACGCAGGCGCACATTCGCGGGGCGCTCCAGGCGGCGCGCGCGCAGGTAGCGGTGCGTGCGGTAGCAGAATTCGAAACGCGTCTCGGGCTGGGCTGCGGCCAATCCGTAGAGAATCTCATGCGAATACAGGCCTACGCCGGAAAGCGCGTGGCCGAGGCTATACGTTGCATCCAGGGCAATGCGTGCGGAATTGGCCAATTGCGTCTACTCGATACCGTATTGTTTCATTTTCCGGTAGAGCGTGGTTCGTCCAATTCCGAGGATGCGGGCGGCCTTTCCCCGCTCGCCCTTGGTGGCCACCAGGGCGCGCGTGATGGTGTGGCGCTCGCTTTGCGGCAGGGAGATGACAGGCGATCGCGGCGCCATCGCGAACTCGGGCAACTCCGTGCCGGCCACTTCCCCCACCGCTCCCGAGAGGTTTTGCAGGTTGCCGCTGGCGCGGCTGTGCTGTAGCGGCGAGGGCAGGTCCGACATCTGTAGGGCACCCTCGGATTGCAGTGCGCTCAGCCGGTCGATACAGTGCTTGAGTTCGCGCACGTTCCCGGGCCAATCGTAGGCCTGAAACGTCTCCAGCAGTTCGTCGGTGGTCTCCATCCACGGCAGCCCCGAAGCCTGTCCGGCCTCCATGAAGTGGCGCACCAGCAGGGGAATGTCCTCCTTGCGGTCGCGTAGCGCGGGCAGGCGGATCGCGAATACGTTCAGCCGGTAGAACAGATCCAGGCGGAAGCGCCCGGCCGCGACCTCTTTGTGCAGGTCGCGATGGGTGGCGGCGATGATGCGCAGGTCCACCTTGTGCCATTGCAGCGAGCCCACCGCGCGGTATTCGCTCTCCTGCAGCAGGCGCAGCAGCTTGACCTGCATTTCGAGCGGCAGGTCGCCGATTTCGTCAAAGAAGGCGGTGCCGCCGTCGGCCAGTTCCACCAAGCCGCGTTTGTTCTCCGTGGCCCCGCTGAAAGCGCCTTTGACGTGGCCGAAGAGTTCGCTCTCCATCAGCGTGCCCACCAGCGAGCCGCAATCGATGGGTACGAAGCGGCCCCTCGGATTGGCGTCGTGGATGGCGCGCGCCACCACCTCCTTTCCCGTGCCGCTTTCCCCCAACAGCAACACCGGCAAGCGGTTACGCGCCGCTTTGTCAATCACGCGGCGAATCGCGGCCATCTGCGAAGAACGGCCCACCAAACCGTGACTCGAAACGGAAGCGAGCCGGTGCATAGAGATCCTTAGGGTACTGAGTCAATACGTACGACGAAACCCGTAAATTTCTCAACTGAATTTTGCCGCATCCGCTGCGCCAGCGCTCCGGCCGCCTCTTCGGTGGGTTCCTCGCCCACCAGGACCCGCCACAACACCGGATTTTCGGCGCGCTGCAGCAGGCGGGCGAAGCCATAACTCGCCGCCATGCTGGCGCGCAGCCGTTCCGCGTTGGCGCGCTCGCGGAAGGCGCCCACCTGCACCGCAAAGAGTCCGGCGGGCGCGTTGGCCGGGGTGCGGATCACCTCGATGCGCACCCGCGCCACGCCCGGGCCGATCAGTTCCAACTCCCGCGCAGCCGCGTGGGAGAGATCGATGATCCGCCCGTCCACAAACGGTCCGCGGTCGATGATGCGGACTTCCGTGGTCTTCTGATTGTCCAGGTCATACACGCGCACCCAGGTATTGAAGGGCAGGGTACGGTGCGCCGCCGTCATCTTCTCCATATCGTAGATTTCGCCGTTGGCCGCCGCCCGGCCATGGTACGGGTGTCCATACCAACTCGCGATACCGGTTTCGGTATGACCGGGCGCCACCGGTACCGGCGGCGTGCGCCGCGAGGGGGCGGCCGGAGGTACCCGGGTGCGCTTCTTGTGGCCGCACCCGGCCAACGCAAGCACGGCAATCGCAACCACCAGAACTCTTCTCATGCCCGTAACTAATACCAAATACTAAGAGATTTTAAGCGAAAGCTCTTCCCTGTAGTATAAAGTGCCGCCCCCGCTCCGCCGATATGTGAATTATGCAAGAGAAGCGCCGGGAAACCCGGATGTTGTGCGCGGATATGATCGATGTTCGCTGGCGGGACCGCGGCGGCGGACAGCAGGGCACCACCGCGCTCCTGGAAGATATCTGCACCTCGGGAGCCTGCCTCCAGGTGGAGAGCCCGATCCCGCTCGGGGTAGAGATCCGCTGGGAAGCCCCCCGGCAGGAGTTTCAAGGCTACGTGCGCTATTGCGTCTACCGCGAGATCGGCTATTTCGTCGGCGTGGAGTTCGACGCCTCATTCCAGTGGTCCAAAAAGGCCTTCAAGCCCCAACACATGCTGGACCCGCAAACCCTGGTCGCCGCCTCGAAAAAGTAGGTCCCCAAATCACCGTCCGGAAGATCCGAAGCCGCCTTCGCCGCGGGCCGAATCGGTCAGATCACCTTCCAGCCACTCGACCGCCTCGTACTTCGCGACAATCACCTGTGCGATGCGGTCGCCCACATGGATGGTGTACGGGGCACGCCCCAGATTGAGCAGGATCACCCGCAGTTCCCCGCGATACCCCGGGTCGATCGTGCCCGGCGCATTCGGCACGGTGATTCCATGCTTCAACGCCAGACCGCTGCGTGGGCGCACCTGTGCTTCATACCCGGCCGGCACCTCGATCGTCAGTCCCGTGCCCACCAGGCGCGGCAACCCGGGTTCGAGTGTGACCTCTTCCACCGAGTGCAGGTCCATGCCGGCATCCTCCAGTGGACCGTGCGCATAGACCGGAAGTACGGCCAAAGGGTGGATACGTTGGATTCGGATCTGCATTCCTCGCTATCATACCCTTTGACCACTCCCGTGACACCGACGAAACGCGTTATCACCGTGGCGCCCATGCCGCCGGAAAAGAGCGCCTATGCGCTGGCTCGCTATAGCCGGTCGCCCGATTCGATCCGCGACTCGATTGCCTGGGTCCGCACCCACAATTCGGAGAAGTTCCTCGAGAGCTTCTACTTCCAGTACGGCCACGCCTCCATCGCGGACCTGGGCCATACCGTGATGTGCTTCGAAGGCATCAGCGAACTCGCGGCCACCGAAATCGAAGAGGAGCCGCTCTGGGACGGCCAGGCCAAATCCTCCCGCTATCAGGATTTTTCCCGCGCCGGCTTCATCACGCCCCCGGAACTGACCGGCGCCGATGCCGCCAGCTACCAGGCCGCCGGACAGGCTCTTCTCACCGCCTACGCGCAGGTCAAGGACCGCGCCTTCACCACCCTCTGTGAGCGCCTGCCGCGACCCGAGGACATGAAGCCGGACGCCTACGAGCGCAACCTCACCGCCCGCGCCTTCGACGTAGCCCGCTACCTCCTCTTCTGGGGCGTTCCCACCAACGTGGGACAAGTGGCGAGCATCCGCACCGTGGAAAAGCAGATCCGCCGCCTCAAGGCCTCCGAATACGCTGAACTCCGCAGCCTCGGCGACGAAATCGCGCAGTCCTGCGCCGCCCTGCCGGATTGCATCTGGGACGAGCAGGCCAAGGCCGAACCACTCGCGCCCACGCTGGCCCGCCACGCCGATCCAGACCGGCACGCCATCCAATCCAACGAAGACCTCCGCTTGTGGGCGGCACAGAACCTGCCCGCGCGCGCCGCGCTCGAAACCGGGCGAGTCGATCTGGTCCACCCCGTCAACGTCCCCGCCGATATCGCCGCGACCCTGCTCTATACCGTGACCGCACGCCCCTTCCGCGAACTCTACGAACTCGCCTGCCAGTGGAGCGCCGCGCAGCGCGCCGAAGTCATCGATGTCGCGCTCCAATCGCGCACCCGCCGCGATGAGATCCTCTCCAGTTTCCGCGGCGGCCTCTACGCCTACGATTTCATCATCGATATCGGCGCCTACCGCGACATGCACCGCCACCGCCGCTGCCAGAAATTCCGCCAGGCCTATAGCGGCAATCTCGGCTACGACACGCCCACGCTGGTCACCGAGTCCGGCGCCCGCGAGATCTATGAATCCGCCATGCAGTCCGCGCTCGCGGTGATGCGCCGCTTGCCCGCCCCTGCCGCCGAGTATCTTCTACCCTTCGGCGCGCG
>CAIRBY010000224.1 GCA_903876865.1 uncultured Acidobacteriia bacterium | reverse complement strand
GCAACTCTACGGGCGCAAGTTCGGCCCCACCATCACCAGCGAGGACTGGCAGTCCATCCTGCATCCCGATGAACTGCCGCTCATCGAAGAGACCAGGCGGCAATTGCGCGACCACGGACACACCGCCATGATCCGCCGCATCCGGCGTCCGGATGGCTCCGAGCGAAAGCTCCACAGCCGCGTATGGGTGGACCGGGATGCGGCAGGCGCCATTCTGCGGGTACACATGGTCGCTACCGATATCACGGAAGAAACCGTCGCGGTGGACCGGATCCGCCACCGGGAAGAGTTTTTCGACCGCCTGCTCTCGGCCATCCCCGGTGTCATCTTCAGCGCCCGCCCCGTGGCCGATCTGCCCTACGATTTCCTCTCGGGGCGGATTGAAGATATCGTGGGCTTCACGCCGCAGGCATTTCTGGACGATCCGCAGCTGTGGTGGTCGCGCGTGCATCCCGAGGATACCCCACGCTGCCGCGAGATGCTGCGCGTGCCGCCCGCCCCGGGGAAAATCGTCCGCGTCGATTACCGCTTCCGCCACCGCGATGGCCGGTATCGCTGGCTCCGCCGGGATTTCCGCCACACGCCCGGTCCGGAGTATGGCGGCGCGGGCTTCATCTCCGGCTACACCATGGACGTGACCGAGCTGAAAGCGGCCGAGGCGGCGCTGCGCATCACGCAGGCGATGGTGGATCAGATCCCGGTGCTCGCGGTGCGAATCTCGCGGGACGGGCGCTACCTGTACGCCAATGCGACCACCCATTCCCGTCTGGGCTACACCCGGGAAGAGTTCATGGCGCTTGCGACATTTGAAGTCGCGGTGGCGCTGACCCCGGCCCGCTACGCGGAACTGTGGAACCGTCTGGAGGGGGGAAGCACCGAAACCTTCGAATCCGAACTCACCGGTAAGCACGGGCAGCGGGTTCCGGTGGAAATCATCGCCTCCCGCCACAACATCGAGGGCGAGGAATTCCTGGCCGGTTTCGCGGTGGTGATTACGGAGCGCAAGGCGTCCGAGACCCACTCCCGGCGCTTTCAGCGGCTGCTCGAAACCACCTCCGCCATCCGCAACCTGGCCCTGCACGCGGCCTCCGAACAGGACCTGTTCCAGGGCGTCTGCGATGCGCTGATCGCCGGAGGCACGTTCTCGCTGGCGGTGATCTTCCTGGCGCAGCAGGACCAGGCGAAGACGCTGAAACTGGCGGCCACCGCCGGGGATGAATTCGGCTACGCCGCCAACCTGCGGCTGAGTTGGGGCGATCTTCCGGCCGGCCAGGGACCGGGCGGCATCGCCGTCCGCGACAACCGCACCGTCATCTCGAATGCCGAGGAGAATCCGCACTTCGCGCCGTGGCGGGAGGCGGCGCTGCGCTGCGGTTACCGCAGTTCCGCCGCCATTCCCCTGGCCCGGGATGGCGTCGCCGTCGGCTACCTGGGAGTCTACGCCGACCACGTCTCCGTCTTCGCGCCAGAGGAAGTGGCGCTGCTCGAAGACGTGGCGGCGGACCTCGCCTTCGCCGCCGAACTGCTACGCGACCGCCGTGCCCTCGCCACCCGCGAGGCGGAGGTGCGGACGCTGGTGCGCAGCGTCAACGGCCCGCTCCTGCTGGTGGATTCCAGGGGGAAGATCCTGCTCTCGAACCGCGGCTTTGAAGACGCCAAGGTGGACCTGATGGACCGCATCGACCAGATTGCGGCAGACCAGCCCGGACGCGAACGGGCCAAGCAAGCCTATCGCCTGGCGCTGGAGGGAAAGACTACCCGGCTCGAATTCAACACCCTGGACCCAACCGGCGCGCTGGTCTGCTACGACGCCACCGTACAACCCGTCTTCGTGCGCGGCAAGGTGAAGCGCGTGGTCATCACCGCCTTCGACGTGACCGCGCGCAACCGCCATGTCGAGGAACTGGCCCGCAGCGAAGCCAAATTCCGC
Organism: uncultured Acidobacteriia bacterium; assembly: GCA_903876865.1. Classification (GTDB taxonomy): domain Bacteria; phylum Acidobacteriota; class Terriglobia; order Bryobacterales; family Bryobacteraceae; genus Solibacter. Next base: position 841 of record CAIRBY010000224.1, on the reverse strand, counting down.
CTCCTGTTTGAAGCCGGGGCGGCCGCGATTCTCATTCTCGATCCCGCCACCGGGCGGATCGTGGATGCCAATCAGCGCGCCGTCGAGGATACCGGCCACTCCAGCGTGGACGACTTGATCAACTCCCCGTTTCTGGGCGAAGCTCCCTTTTCCATCGCGGAAATGCGGGAGTGGCTCCGCAAGACCCTCGAAGAGGGGCCGCAACACTTCGAGTGGAAGGTGCTGCGCTCGGATGGCACCGTGCTCTGGCACGATAACCTGATGCGGCGCATCGAACTGGATGGCGTGCCGCGCATCCTGAATTTCGGCGTGGATGTCACCACCCGGCGCGAGGCGCAGGAGGCGCTGCGCTCCCTCAACGAACGCCTCGGCCAGATTGTCGATGAACGCACCCGCGAGATCCAATTGCAGGCGCAGGCGATGGACGCCACCATCGAAGGCATGGCCATCGTCGAACACGGGCTCTTCCGCTACGTCAACACCGCCCATGCGCGCATGTTCGGCTACGCCCCGGCGGAGCTGATCGGGCGATCCTACGAAATCCTCTACGAACCGGAGGAGTTGCAGCATCGGAACACCACAATCTCCCAGCAACTCGCCGCGGAGAAGCGCTGGAGCGGTGAGATGCTCGGCGTGCGCAAAGACGGCACGCAGTTCCAGACCGAACTCACGCTCACCATGACCGGCCCCGGTTCGGTGATCCGCACCTGCCGCGATATTTCCCAGCGCAAAGCCGACGAACTCCTGCTCCGCCTCAGCCGCGACCGCCTCGCGGAGGCCAACCGCACACTCCAGACGGCCTCACGCATGAAAGACAGCTTCCTCGCCAATGTGAGCCACG
>CAIRBY010000223.1 GCA_903876865.1 uncultured Acidobacteriia bacterium | reverse complement strand
GGTTGGTGGTGAGGGATCCGCGCGTCGGTTGGTGGTGAGGGATCCGCGCGTCGGTTGGTGGTGAGGGATCCGCGCGTCGGTTGGTGGTGAGGGATCCGCGCGTCGGTTGGTGGTGCGGAAGCCGCGCGTCGGTTGGTGGTGCGGGATCCGCGCGCCGGTTGGTGGTGCGGGATCCGCGCGTCGGTTGGTGGTGCGGAAGCCGCGCGTCAATTAGTGGTGCGGAAGCCGCACGTTGGTGGAGCGTGGGGCAACATCGCCTTCCTGATAGATGAAGCGGCCGCGCTTCATCGTGAGGTGCACCAGGTTCGTCCCCATGCCGTTCCTCAGATCCTGATAGTGACTCGCATTGAGAATCAGCACATCGGCGATCTTGCCCGGCTCCAGAGAGCCCGCCGTATCGCCGCACCCGAGGGCGTAGGCGCCGTTGATCGTAGCCGCCACGATTGCCTCCTCCACGCGCATTCCCGCGCGCAGGCAGGCCATTGCCACCACCATCTGCATGTTCAGCGCCGGGTTGTCCTGCGGATTGAAATCGGTGCCGAGCGCAATGGCGATGCCGGAATCCAGCATGGCCCGCGCCGGCGCCTGCCGCCACACGGCACCGGCGGCGGCGCAGGGCAACAAGGTCGCCAGAATCCCCGCCTCGGCGAGTTGGCGCACCTCTGCAGGCCCAGCCTCTTCCAAGTGATCGATGCTGCTCAACTGGTGACGAATCCCGAGCCTGATCGCCGCCTCCACATCGGCTTGCTCGGCGTGGACTCTGCAACTGAAGCCTAACGCCCGCGCCCTTTGCAGATACTGGTCCAGATAGGGTAGCGTTTCCGCATCTCCATCCCACCGGGCATCGGCGAAGCGTACCCCGCGCCGCCGGATCCTGGGCAGGAACTCATCCACCATCCAGGCGACCGTGGCGGGCAGGCTTGCGCCATCCAGCGCGGGCGCGGGACGAAACAGGAAGGCGGGAATCAGGTCCAGAGGATCATTGCGGAGCGCGGACACCACGCGCAGCAGTTTGGCTTCGGCAGATTCATCCAGACCTGCTCCGGTTTTGACCTCAACCGTGGTGGTGCCGTGCCTCGCCATGGCCTGCAAATAGGATTTCGCCCGCTGCTCCAGCCTCTGCCCGGTAGCGGTCTGAATCGCGCGCGCCGCACCGTAGCGGTCCTGGCCGTTGACTCCGGCGCAGGGGTAAACAAGGTGGGTGTGCGCATCCACAAAACCGGGCATCACGACCCGTCCGGCGGCATTCACTTCGATGGCACCGCGAGCCTCGGCAAGGTTCTCCACGCGGCGGGAGGGTCCCACTTCGACCAGCACTCCGTCGCGGATCAGGGCTGCGCCGTCCTGGATGATATGAAGTTCAGCGGCCGAGGAGCCGTGACGGAGCCCCTTGGGCCCGCGCAAGGTTAGCAGTTGGCGCGCGCCCCGGATGAGAATCGATTCCAGCTTGTCCTCCGGACATACTGTAACATTAGTACTGGAACCTGCAGACTGATTCGCAATGGCTAAATCCACACCGCCGCCCGGCGACCGCCCCATCAAAACCCTCGAACGCGTCTTTTCCAAAGCGGGAGCCGGATCCCGCACCGATGCCCGCATCTGGATCGGCGCAGGCCGCGTCCGCGTGAACGGCAAGGTCGTGCAGAATCCCGATCACTGGGTCGATACCAAGCTGGACCGGGTGACGCTGGACGGCAAACCGCTCCGGGCCGCCTCGAAAGTGTATGTGCTGCTCTACAAGCCCAAGGGATATCTGACGACGTACCGGGATCCGGAGGGCCGCCCCACTGTCTATGACCTGGTGCCGGACCTGGGACAATGGGTGGCGCCGGTCGGCAGGCTCGATCTGGATACCAGCGGGCTGCTCATCCTCACCAACGACACCGATTTTGCGGAACGCATCACCAACCCCGCGCACAAGGTGCCGAAGACCTACCAGATCAAGGCATCGACACTACTGACGGACGCGCACCTGGAGCAGCTCCGGCAGGGAGTGACGCTGACCGACGGGCCGACGGCGCCGGCCGAAGTCACGCGCCTGCGCGATAGCGAGAAGTTCACGGTGCTGGAGATGACGATTACGGAGGGGCGCAACCGGCAGGTCCGGCGCATGCTGGAAGCGGTGGAGAGCCGCGTCCGCAAGCTCGTGCGCATCGCCATCGGACCGATCCGGATTGGGGAGTTGCCGATCGGCAAGTGGCGCGATCTGACGCCGGACGAGGTGCTTTCGCTGCGGGGCGTTTCCACGGCAAAGGTTCATGCGGCACGGCGGGCTGCCCGCGAGACACAGCCGTAAACGGGAAGGGCTTCGTTTTCGGTGTCCCACTAAGCCGGGGTAAACGGATGAAGCCGAGTAGGGCAGGCGGATTTGGCTGCCTACTTTTTCGCTTGTGGAGCTGGCAGTCGGAACCGCCTACCCTACCTTTGACCGCGGGGACATTCGAGCGCCGATTGGGAGATTTCCAACGACGCCGGGTTGATCGAGAGAGAGAGACAGAATGAAGTAGACAGGCCACACAAGGCGATGGCCTGTCCCACTAGTTAACCGACTAGTCTGAATACCAGCGCAAGCCCACGAGCACGCCGCCCACGGTGGCGCGGTAGTAGTAGTCGGCATTGGGCGAGGTGCGGAAGTGGAAGGCCTTCACGCCGGCGCGAAATTCGATACTGCCGGTGCGGTATGCCACCGTGCCATCCACGTCCCAGATCTGCAAACGGTGCGGCAACATGAAGCCGCTCGCATTGGCTTCGAAGCGCAAGTGCCGCGAAGAGTACTGATGCACGCCCACGCCCAAGGTAGGGGCGAAGAAGGACTTGGCGCCGTTGGTCGCGTAAGAGGTGAAGACGCCCGCGGTACTCGGCGTCGCCGAGAGGATGGGCGCGTCGTAAACGGATTTCATCTGCACGTACTGCATCTGGTAGAGAGTCTTGAAACGGAAGTGGCGCCGCTCCACCGGGAAGGGCCAGGTGAGGTATTCGAACGATGCTTTCGCCACCGACATTTTGGCATTGGTGGAGAGGGTGTTGCCCGGCTCGTAGACCTGGCTGAAGATCACGGTCTCCGTGCCCGGCGACTTGGTCTGGCCGCTGATCTTGGATTGGAAGTAGCTGACGCGGATGCTGTTGTGCAACCCGGCCGCGATGCCAATCTCCAAGCCCTCGGCGCCTTTGCTGGTACCGGCCAGTTGGAGTTTGGAAGGATCGGTGAAGGTGGAGAGTTTCCCCTTATCCACCAACTACTGCCCATGGGCAGCCAGCCGCTGAAACCAATGAAGTATCCGGCTTCGCCCGGCATACGCCCGTCGGTGACTTTCGGGGGCGGGGGCGGGAGTTTGATGTGCGGACCTTCGGTTTGCGCGGGAGCGTCTGCGGGCGGGGTGGCCGGCGGTTGCTGAGCCGGCGGCTGCGCG
>CAIRBY010000222.1 GCA_903876865.1 uncultured Acidobacteriia bacterium | reverse complement strand
CCGTTCCGGCGACGTCACCACCGGCGGCACCACCATCCTCTCCGCCATCAAGACCGCGGCGGGCAAGGCCACGAAAGTCACCTTCTCCAAGGATGGCTCCGGTGCGGAAGGCGCCACCATCGGCGTGGTCGTGATCGGCGAGAAGCCCTACGCGGAAATGAAGGGCGATCGCAAGGATCTCTCGCTCGATGCCGAGGACCAGGCTGCCGTGAAGATGATGAAGGCCGCCGGGATTCCCGTGGTGGTGGTCGTCGTCTCCGGCCGTCCGTTGGTGCTCGGCGAAGTGGCCGATCAGGCCAATGCGCTGGTCGCCGCGTGGCTGCCGGGTACCGAAGGCCAGGGTGTCGCCGACATCCTCTTCGGCGATGCGAAGCCCACCGGCAAGCTGTCTTACACCTGGCCCAAGTCTAATGGCGACAAGACCGCCCTCTACCCCTACGGCCACGGCCTGAAGTACTAGCGGGACATCGTCTTTCGTGGCCTGTCGGCTAACTTGGTTTGACCAAATGCCGCCAGGCCGCGAAGGACTTCATCTCTGCTACTTAACCAAGTCGCCCTCGGCCGACCAGTAGAGCGCGTTGAACAGCATCGGGAACGTGGCGTGCGCCTGCGCCCGGTGCTGCGGGCGAATCCCGAACAGCACTACTTTGCCCGGGTTCGTCTCCACCGTCACGACCGCCGCGCGCCCGTACATCAGTTCTTCGCCGCGCACCCATCCCGAGGCATTCACCTTCGTGTTCGGATAGCGTGCCACCACGCTCACCTTCTGCGAAGAGAAGCTCTCCGTCAACTGGAAGAATGGCGAGTTGATGTAGTAACCGAAAGTCTCCGCTGCCACGCCGCGCCCAATCGGATGCGCTGTATCCACCTGCAGGTTCACAATCGCGCCGGGTGCGAAATGCACATCGCGCGTGAACGTCTTCTTCAGGTCCTTCACGCCCAGCGGCAGTTTCTCCACCAGCAAATTGGTCGCTTCGCCGAGCGCGATCAGGGTGCCGCCTTCGGTCACGAACTGCTTGAGCGCCTCCCAGCCCGCCGTCCCGATGCCGCCCCGGTACTGTTCCACGATCGTCTTGTAATCCAGGCCGTCCATCATCGCCGTGGTGCGTTGGTCCGGCAGAATGATCGCGTCGTACTTCTGGCGCAGTTTGCCTGCCTTCACATCCTCGTTGTGCAGTTTCGTGTAGTCGAACTGATAGTGATCGAGCACCCAGCGCGTCCAGCCTTCGTCCATGGATGGGTCGAACGATTGATAGATCGCGATCCGCGGAGCGTTCAATGTCGTGCCGAGCACCGCTTTCGCCGGAGCCTTCGGATCGGGCTTCACCTCCATCCCATCCACAGCCTTGTTCCACACATCCGCCTTTGCGTTGGCGATGACATAGGGAACGCCGCCCGCCTCCGCCTTGGTCAGGCTCAACTTCGCGCCGCCTTTTAGCAGGCGATTCACCACCATCGCCGAGGTCGCGCCGTTGTAGGGGAAGCGCCACGTTCCGCTGACGTTGCTCGCGGAGAGCGTGAATTTCGGCGTGCTCGCGAGTTTTTCCATCGGGAACGTCGCCAGCGGCGTCTTGGCGAACTCCGTACTCACCCCGAACTGCATCCCGAGCGACCATGCCGAGACATCGTACGGAGCCTCCGCCGGAGCGCCCGGGGCGCGCCGCACTTCGGGATAAGTCTGCTTCTCCAGAAGATCCTTCGCATAGCGCGCAAAGACCTGCGAGTAGGGGACCACGTACGTTCCCGCCGGATAGGTCTTATCGTCCTGTTTGAAGCCTTGCTGCGCGCGGTACACGTCCACGCCGGCGATCAGCAGCTTGTCCACCAATTCGATCGCCTCGTCCGCATCGTGCTGCGCCTCGCCATTGATCAGGATCGCGTAGGTCTTCTCCTTATCCTGCCCGAGTTCGCCCTTCTTGCCCGCCTCGATCGTATTCTTGTTGACGTTGTAGATCTCTCTCAAGAGCGTGGTGCGACTGTCCGCCGCGGCTTCCAGCAGCGCATTGGTCGCGATCAACTCATAGTCCACGATGTCCCGCAGCGTCCACTTTCCGCCCATCCACGGACGTGGATATTCGGTCCGCGACAACGTGTCGCGCGGCGCCGGCAGCGGATCGTCCGGACGCTCGAACGCCCGCCGCCGCTCAGATTCCATATCCGTCGTTCCCCCTGCCGGGCCAGTCGCCGCGCCGCGCGCCGGTGCTGCTGCCGCGCCCGCCGCCCCGCCCCGCCCGCCGTCCGCCCGCAACTGCACGATCGGGGTTGCGATGCGCGCGCTCGCCACTTCCGTCAACAGGCCAACCTGGTTGTGCCACCACCCGGCCCACGCCATTGCGCCCTGCCAGAAGTTCGTGTACGTCGAATTGAAAATGATGCCCGTCTTGCCTTCGGCTTCGAGCGCCGCTGCCTGCGATTGGCCGTACACGCCGTTCAGCCGGTAAATCAACGGATCCACATTCGGATTGATCGGGTCCGTCGCCGGCATGGTGAAGATGCGCGGACCACTCGTGCCCTGCTGGTGCTCGTCCAGCCAGATCTGCGGGAACCAGTCATGCCACAACACCTGCGCCGCCATCTGGCTTTCGCGCTGGCTGAACAGGTACATGTCGCGGTTGTTATCGTGGCCCGTGTAGCTCTGGTAGAGGTAGGGCAGGGGACTCGCCTCGCTCGGCGTGCCCAGCGTCTTGTTGTACCAGTCCGTCACCATGATCTCGCCATCGGGATTGAGGCACGGCACCAGCAGCAGCACCACATTGTCCAGGATCTTCTTGATCTCCGGGGATTCGCTCGTCGCCAGATTGTGCGCCAGTTCCACCACCATCTGCGAAGCGCCAATCTCGGTTGCGTGGATCGAGTTCGTGATGAACACCACCGCCTTGCCGTTCTTCAGAATGTCGTCGCGCTCCGCATCCGTCGGCGCGCCGCCCTGGAAATACAGCTTCCGCTCCAGCGCCTTGATGTGGTCCAGGTTCTTCAGGTTCTCCGCCGAACTGATCTCCAGCAGCAGGAAGGGATTCCCGTCCGTGGTCTTGCCGAGGTTGTGGAACTTGACGCGGTCCGTGCCGTTGGCCAGCGTCTGCATGTACTCCACGATCTTGTCCCAGCGCGCGAGCTTCTTGTCGCTGCCGATGCGGAAACCGAAGTACTGCTCCGGTGTCTGCACCGCTGCGCTGCTGCAGAGTGCCATGCCTAAAAGGGCGGATACAACTCGACTCATTCTCATGGTGGTTTTGTCCTGTGGGAGGCGCTAGTCCACAATTCTCCGCACCCCACCCCCTTCATGTCAACTCCGCCCCGCTGTACTCTATACCTGATGCCCACCAAGCGACGCACCTTCCTGCAGCAGGTCGCCCTCGCCGCTGCCGCTCCAGCCGCTGCCGCGCCTCAGGCTCCCGCACCCCCAGCGCCAGGCGCCTTGCCCGCTGCGCCGCCCGCTTCCGGGATCGCCTACCCGCGCGTCTTCACCGGACGCCACCTCACCGCCATCGCCTTCCCACTCGGCGGCGTTGCCTCAGGCTCGCTCTCGCTCGGCGGCCGCGGCCAACTCCGTGATTGGGAGATCTTCAATCGCTCCGACAAGGGCAACTCCCCCACTTACGCCTTCCCCGCGATTTGGGTTCGTTCCGGCACACGCAAGCCCGTGGCCCGCGTGCTCGAATCGCGAATTCAGCCTCCCTACGAAGGCGCCACCGGACTCGGCTCCAAGAACGCGCCCGGCCTCACCCGCCTTGCCGGAGCCACGTTCACTGGCGAGTTCCCGCTCGCCCACATCGATTTCGCCGACCCCGCCTTGCCCGTGCGCGTTTCGCTCGATGCCTTCAGCCCCTTCATCCCCCACGAACCCGATGAGAGCGGCCTCCCCGTCGCCATCCTCCGCTACCGCGTCACGAACCCGGCCGCCGTCCCCGCCGAGGTCTCGATTGCCTGGTCCATCGATAGCCCCGTCGGCGCCAACCCCACCGGACGCACCCCCGCCATCGACGCGCGGGTCAACGAGTACCGCGCGGCGGATCAGCTCGCGGGCCTCTATATGAGCAGCAGCCCCGAACTGCCCGCCACCGAGCCTCTGAAGGGCAGTTTCGCCCTCACCACGCTCAACCCTGCCGCCAGCCGCATCACTCATCTCCGCGGCTGGGAGAAGGGCCGCTGGTGGAACTCCCCCATGCTGTTTTGGGACGATTTCTCCTCCGATGGCGCGCTCGGCCCCGAGCCGGAGACTCGCGACCATGTCGGCGCGCTCTGCGTCAATCGCACCATCCCCGCCGGCGGCCACTCCGAGTTCACGTTTCTGCTGGCCTGGCACTTCCCCAATCGCACCCCGCGCCGCTGCGGCTGGAGCGCGTCCAAAGGTGAGGAAGACACCCTGATCGGCAATCACTACTCCACCCGCTTCCCGGACGCGTGGGCTGCCGCCGAATACGCCGCCGCTCACCTGGAGCCGCTCGAAGCGCGCACCCGCCAGTTCGCCGCCGCCATCCGCGAATCCACCCTGCCTGGCGTGATCAAGGAGGCCGCCACCGCGAACCTCTCCACCCTCCGCGCCACCACGTGCTTCCGGACCGCTGACGGCGAATTTCATGGCTTCGAAGGCGTCAACGATCACGGCGGCTGCTGCCACGGCAGTTGCACCCACGTCTGGAACTACGAAACCGCCACCGCCCATCTCTTCCCCACCTTCGCCCGCTCTCTGCGCGCCGTCAGCTTCGGCTACAACCTCGATGACGCCGGCGCCATTCGCTTCCGCGAGACCCTGCCCCACAATCCCACCGGACGTTGGGGCTACGCCGCCGCCGATGGCCAGATGGGCCAGATCATGCACGCTTACTACGACTGGCTCCTCTCCGCCGACGATGCCTGGCTCCGCGACATTTGGCCCAAGGTCAAGCGCGCCCTCGAATTCGCCTGGATTCCCGGCGGCTGGGATGCTGATCTCGATGGCGTGCTCGAAGGCGTGCAGCACAACACCTACGATGTCGAATTCTATGGTCCCAACCCCATGTGTGGCGTCTATTATCTGGGCGCCCTGCGTGCTTGCGAAGAGATGGCTAGCGCCGTGGGTGATTCCTCCAGCGCCGCCGAATACCGCCGCCTCTTCGAGAGTGGACGCACGTGGATTGATGCCCAACTCTTCAACGGTGAATTCTATATCCAGCAGATTCGCGGTGTGTCGAAGGATAAAATCGCCGCGGCCCTTACCGGCAACATGGGCAGCGAGCAGACTGAGAATCCCCAGTATCAGGTGGGCGCAGGTTGCCTCGTCGATCAGTTAGTCGGCCAGTATATGTCCGAAGTTACCGGACTCGGCAACTTACTCGACCCCGGACATATCGCCAAGACGCTCGACTCCATCTATCGCTATAACTACAAGCGCTCACTTACGGCCCATGACTCCGTGCAGCGCACCTTCGCGCTCAACGACGAAGCGGCCATCGTAATCTGCGATTACGGCAAGGCCGAACGCCCCCGCATCCCGTTTCCCTATTACGCCGAGGTCATGACCGGCTTCGAATACGCCGCCGCCACCCACATGCTCTACGCGGGCATGACCCAGCGCGGCATCGAGTGCATTTACAACATCCGCGCCCGCTACGATGGCGAGAAGCGCAACCCGTGGGACGAAGCCGAATGCGGCCACCACTACGCCCGCGCCATGGCCGCATGGAGCGGCGTGCTCGCGCTTTCCGGCTTCCGCTATCACGGCGGCGAACGCGCTGTCACTATCAAAGCTCCCGTGGGCCATCGCTGCTTCTGGAGCACCGCCACCGCGTGGGGCGTCTTCCACGTCACTGCCGCCGGCGCCACCCTCCGCGTGGATCACGGCACCCTCGAATGCCGCGCCGCCACCGTCAACGGCAAGCGCACCACCCCCAACGCCACCCTCTCCGCAGGCCACGAAATCCGCCTATGATCGCCACTCGCCGCAACTTCCTCACCTCGTCCGTCGCCGCGCTGCTTGCGGGTCCGCGTGCCTTCGCCGCAGCCGCGCCGCGCCCCAACATTGTGGTCATCTATGCCGACGATCTCGGCTATGGCGACACCAGTTGCTACGGCGCCACCCGCGTCCGCACGCCCAATATCGACCGCCTCGCGCAGCGTGGCGTGCGCTTCACGGACGCTCACACCAGCGCCGCGACCTGTACCCCCTCGCGCTACTCGCTCCTCACCGGTGAGTACGCCTTCCGCATCCCCGAGGCCAAAATTCTCCCCGGCGATGCGCCCGCGCTCATCCAACCCGGGCGCGTCACCCTGCCTTCCATCCTCAAGCAGAGCGGCTACCGCACCGGCGCGGTCGGCAAGTGGCACCTCGGTCTGGGCAACGGCAACTTGAATTGGAATACCGAGATCGCGCCCGGCCCGCTCGATATCGGCTTCGACGAGAGCTTCATCATCCCCGCCACGGGCGACCGCGTGCCCTGCGTCTACGTCGAGAACCGCCGCGTCTTCCATCTCGACCCGAAGGACCCGATCACCGTCGATTACAAAGGCCCGCTCGACGATTCGCCCACCGGCAAGACCCACCCCGAACTGCTCCGCATGAAGCCCAGCCAGGGCCACGACATGACCATCGTCAACGGCATCAGCCGCATCGGATATATGAAAGGTGGCAAGGCCGCGCTCTGGGACGATGAGACCATCGCCGATACTCTTACCAATCGCGCCGTCTCCTTCATCGACCGCCACCGCGCCGACCCCTTCTTCCTCTACTTCGCCACCCACGATATCCACGTGCCGCGCTTCCCGCACCGCCGCTTCGGCGACTCCACCACCATGGGGCCACGCGGCAACGTCATCGCCGAGCTCGATTGGTGTGTCGGCGAAATCGTGCGCACGCTCGAAGAGCGCAAACTGCTCGACAATACCCTTATCCTCTTCTCCAGCGACAACGGCGGCGTGATCGATGACGGCTATCAGGATGATGCCGTCGCCAAACTGGGCGGCCATCGCCCCAACGGCCCTCTCCGCGGCGGCAAATACTCCAATTTCGAAGGCGGCACCCGCATCCCGTGGATCGTCCAATGGCCCGCCCGCGTCAAGCCCGCCGTCTCCGACGCCCTGATCTCGAACGTCGATCTGCTGCGCTCGGTCGCGGAACTCACCGGCGCCAAACTCCCCGCCGGCGCCGCTCCAGATAGTGAAAACGTGCTTCCCGCACTGCTCGGCGAAGCCCCCAAAGGCCGGCGGTTCCTCGTCGAACAAGCCGGCGATCTCTGCCTGCGCGATGGTCCCTGGAAGTACATTCCTCCCAGTCGCCGCGCCAAAGTG
>CAIRBY010000221.1 GCA_903876865.1 uncultured Acidobacteriia bacterium | reverse complement strand
TTCACGCTGGTAGCTGAGGTTCCAGCTCTGCACGTAACCGAGTTTCAGGTTCGGCGCAAAGCCGTTCAGGCTGCAGGTGAAGCAGGGGGTGATCGGGTACTGGGGAGCGCTCGCGGTCGGACGCGAAGGCAGGGTGGCGTCGCTGATGGTGGCGCTGCCCGGCGCGCCGAAGTTGGCCGGATAGGTCGAGGGCGAAACCGAGGCATCCTGCGTCACGCCCTGGTTGGAGCCGTAGATGCTCGTGTAGACGTTCATGCCTTCGCGGATGCTGGCGATGGCATAGCCGGCGCGCAACACTGCCGCGCCTTCGTGGCGTCCGCTGAGGATTCCGAGGATGCCGCTGCTGGAAGGCAGCTGGTACGCAATGCCGGCGCCCGGAGCCCAAACCTTCGGCATGTTGTAGGTGTTGGCGCCGGTGAGCGGCGTGTAGGTGGGAGCGATACCGCCCGACGAACCGGGGGCGAAGAGGTTGCCCACGCCGGAGATGCCCCACAGAGATTGGTAGGTCACGTTGGAGTAGAGCCCGTTGGTGTTGGAGAAGGAGAATTCCTTTTCCATACGCAGGCCGAGGTTCACCGTGAGGCGGGGGGTGACGCGCCATTGATCCTGCACGAACAGGCCCAACTCGCGGACACGGTCACGGTCGATTCCGTTGGTCGTGTTCTGGTAGGTGTGGGTGTTCTCGCTCAGGGCCTGCGTGACGGTGGTGGAAGCGATGCGGCCGGTCAGATCGGCATACATATTCGCCGCCTGGCTGAGCTGCGTGGCGTTGGCGCCGGGGAAGTTGGCGGAGGTGAAGATGTTGGTGGCGCCGTTGAAGATCGGGTCGTTGGAGGCGATGCCCATGTTGAGGCGCGGAATCACGCCGGTGGCGGAGATCGACTGGAAGACGTTGATCTGGTCGAAGGAGCCGCCGAAGCTGAGCTGGTGGGCGCCCTTCACCCAGGAGACGGTGTCGCTGAAGTTCTTCACCGGGGCGTTGCGGCGCTGCGGAGCGGAGGTCGTGGTGACGGGCGCCAGGGAGTTGGGGCCGGGGGCGACGAACGTCGGGTAGTAGCCGCGCCAGGTGTTGAAGAGGCCCGGGTTGACAGCGTCGAAGAAGAGCACCGTGCCGCCGTTGATGCCGCCGCGGATTTCATTGGTCAGCCGCGAACTCAGAGCGGAGCGGAGGCTGACGGTGGTGGCGAAGCGGTTGCTGCGCTGCCCGGTGTTGATGTCGCTGAACAGCACCGTGCCGCCGCCGGGAAGGACGGGGACGATGTTGTTGAGGAAGTCGGGAATCGACTTGTAGCCGTCGAAGTTATAGACCAGCGAGAGGTGGTGCTTCTGGGTGGCGTTGTAATCGATGCGGCCCGTGTAGAAGTTGCGCTGATCCAAACCAGCCGGGGCATACGACACGGCGTTGGTGTTGTAATCGCCGGTGGACTGGTTGCTCTTGAGAATGCCGTTGTTCGCCAACTGCGTCTGCATGGCGAAGGTCTTGGACATGATCGGGTCGAGGGTGGTCTGGAACTGACGGGTGCCGGCCGGAACGTTGGCGTTGCCCGCGGCTGCCATCTGCAGCAGGTTCACGTTGTGCAGCGCGCCCGCGGTGTCCGCGTACTGGAATACGCCGGTATTGGCAAGCGGCGTGAATACGTTGCGCGTGTAGCTCGCGGTACCGGGGTAGCGGTAGAGTTCCACGTTGCCGAAGATGAACAGCTTGTTCTTGATGATCGGGCCGCCGAGGTGGCCGCCGTACTGGCGCAAGTGCACGATATCGCGGGGCAGGCCGACCTGGTTGTTGAAGAAGTAGTTGGCGTCCAGGGCCGTGTTGCGCACCTGGTAGAAGCCGCCGCCATGCAGATCGTTGGTGCCGCTCTTGGTGACGAACTTGATCTGAGCGCCGCCCTGGCCGGTGCTGTCTACGCCGGCGGCGGAGGTGCTCAGGGTCACTTCTTCCAGCGCGTCTACGCTGGGCATGATGTAGCTGAAGTAGCCGTCGCTCGATTTCAGCATGTTGTCCTGCGTGTTCATGCCGTCGATGGTGACGTTCAGCGCGCCTTTGGGAAGGCCGTTGACGGTGGAACTGCGGGGAGTGGTCGGCGTAGAGGTGCCGGGTACGTCCACCAGCAATTCGATCGCGTTGCGGGTGGCGAACGGCAGGTCGGTGAGCTGTTTGTTGCTCAGCGTGACGCTGACATCGGCGCTCGCGGTCTGCACCACTTCGGCGCCGCCCACGACTTCGACGGTTTCCGTAGCCTGGCCGAGTTCGAGTCTCACGTTGACCACCGCCGGTACGCCGGCGTTGATCAGGACGTTCGGCACCACGCCGGCTTTGAAGCCGGGCTTGGTCACGCTGACGCGGTAGGTACCGGCCGGCATCGAACTCAGAGCCCACTCGCCGCGATCGTTGGAGGTGGTTTTGAATTGTGTGCCGGTAGCGGGAGCGATTACGGCGATATCCGCTGCCGGAACTGCGGATCCGGTCGGATCGGTAACAGTCCCTTCCAGCCGGCTTGTGTTGACTTGTGAAAACGCCATGCCGGCGCACACAAGTAGCACAAAAATAAGCTTTTTCATGTTGTGATACCCCTCTGTAGAGCTGAAGATTAGATTAGGTAGAAGTTACCACGGCGGACGGTAAGTTCACAAGCGAGGAAAGGTAAACTCTCTCTCCCCCGGCCTGCACCCGTCGAACTCCCGCCAACCGTTACGCCCGGCATCCATAAGTGGTAGAAATGCTTGACTGAACGCCCGATTTTTCCCAGTTTTCATATTTCTCCGGCGCGGCGTCCAAGGGTAAGACCACCACGCTGCTGTGGGTTGAATCTTATTGGGACACAGCGGCCTTTTTCTCTTGAAACCCGGCGCGCCTTTGTGACATACTGCCTCAATACTTTGTGGGAATTAGCACCAAGGTCTCGGGGTGCATTCTCTCTATTTGCTGCGGAACTGGACAGTCATTCTCTGTCGATTGACTGAAATGGGGCCTGCCGTATGGGGCTCGTAACACTGAAAAGGGGTCAAGAAATGAATCGTCAACATTCCAATGGCAGTTCCAGCCGAATTCGTGGAACGGTATACCGCCTGTTGAGCCCCGGCTCTAAACTCCTGCTGCTTGCATGCATGGCCGCGCTCTTGTCCTCCGTTGGGTTTGGACAGGGCTTGACGGCTTTGATCAGCGGCATGGTTCAGGATCCCGTGAGCGCCGCGGTGCCGGGCGCGCAGGTCATTCTGGTCAACGTGGATACCGGCCAGACCGTGCAAACCGTCACCAACGAAAGAGGCGAATACTCCCTGCCCTCCATCCCGGCTGGTTCCTACAAGGTCACCTTCTCCAAAGCCGGTTTCCGCAGCGAAGTGAAGGAAAACGTGATTGTGTCGGCCGGTATTCCGGTCACCGTGAACTCTAAACTCGAAATCGGCCAGGCGACGGAAACAGTAGTTGTGGCGGGCGGCGCGGAACTCGTGCAGGCCACCAACGCCTCGATCAGCAGCACCATTACCGGCCGGCAGATCAACGAACTGCCCACGGCGACGCGCAATGGTATGGAATCTTTCGTGCAGTTGCCCGGGACGCAGACCACCACCGGTTTTCGCGCCTCGTATGTGAACGGCCTTCCGCTGGAATCGATCAACGTCACGATTGACGGAGTCGGCACCAACGACCAGTGGCTGAAATCGCAGGACGGGTTCTTCAGCTACATCATGCCGAGCGTGGACTCGCTCGAAGAAGTGACGCTCAGCACGTCGGCCGGCGGCGTGGATTCCACGGCGCAGGGCGGCGCACAGTTGAAGTTCGTCACCCGCGGCGGCACCAACACCTACCACGGTGGCGTCTTCTGGCAGCACCGCAACACCTTCCTCAACGCCAACTACTACTTCAACAACATCAATGGACTGCCGCGCGACATCGTCAAGTTGAATCAAGCCGGCTTCCATGTGGGCGGCCCCGTGAAGAAGAACAAGCTGTTCTTCTTCATCAACTACGAAATCCGCAAGTTGCCCAGCACGTCGACCTTTTCGCGCACGATTCTCTCGAACCAGGATCTGGGCGGCAACTTCACCTATTGCCCCAGCACCAGCACCGCGGCGGCTTGCGCCAGCAACTCCGGCCTGCTGAAGAACGTGAACCTGCTGCAACTGGCAGCCGCGGCGAATGGGACCTTACCCGCCAACGCGCGCCAGAACCGCACCACCCCCGATCCGCTGCTGCTCGCGTCCCTGAATTCGATCTGGGGCTTTGCGAGCGCCGGCAACCTCAAGACCAACATCGCAGCCAGCAACGATTACAACCGCCTGACCTACAGCGAACAGCCGGCGAGCACGGATTCGCGCGGATTCTGGACGGGTCGCGTGGATTACAACCTGACCGAGAAGCAGCACCTGACGTACACGATGAACTACGATCTGTACACCTCGGTGCCGGATCTGCTGAACAGCATCTACCCGGTCTTCCCCGGCACCGGCACGGTACTGGGCAGCCCCGCCAACGCAGGGCAGCGCAGCCGCCGCCTGCAGGGAACGCTCTCCCTCCGTTCCACACTCAGTTCGCGCATCACCAATGAACTGCGCCTGGGTGTCACCGGTGGTACGGTGCTCTTCGGCGATGGCGCCGGCAACCCCGCGCTGTTCGCACCCTGGAAAGGCTACCTTCCGAACTTTGGAAGCTCCTACATTTCCGGCGTCACCTCCGCCAGTTCCACTTCCAGTTCGCGCCGCAATGCCCCGGTAAAGGACATCGCGGAGACGCTCTCCTGGGTGACCGGCGCGCACCAGTTCAGCTTCGGCGGCACCTACACGCAGGTCAACACCTGGCAGCAGTCCACCGGTACCGAGACGATCCCCGGCATCACCTTTGCGATGGCGACCGGCGACCCGGCCACCACCGGCGCCAACTCCTGGATCAACTCCACCAACCTGCCCGGCGTCAGCAGCACGGACCTCTCTTCGGCGGGCGCGCTCTATGCCCTGCTGACCGGCCGCGTTTCGTCCATCACCTCGCAGGTGGTGCAGAACGAAACCACGCACAACTACGGCCACAACACGGCCATCGATCGCAATCGCATGAAAGAGTACGGCGGCTTCGCGCAGGATACCTGGCGCGTCTCTTCCAACCTGACCCTGACGCTGGGCGCGCGCCTCGAATACCAGGCGGCGTTTGAGAACCTCAACGGAACCTACAGCTACGTCGGTCTGGATGGCATCTACGGCCTCTCCGGCATCGGCAATATGTTCAGGCCGGGCACTCTGACTGGGACCGCCCCCACGTTCAAGGCGATCACGGGCCACAACGCCTACAGCCCGTCTCCGCAGATTCTGCCCTCGATCGGCTTTGCGTATCAGATCAAGGCCTCGGACGGCATCCTTTCCGTACTGACCGGCCACCATACCGGCGCAGCCGTGATTCGCGGCGGTTATTCGATCTCCGGCACCCGCCCGGGCGGCTATAACTTCACCGGCATCTGGGGCTCCAACAAGGGCCTCTACTACAGCACGTCGGTGGATCCCAACAACTTCCCGACCCAGTTCGGAGCGGCCGGCAGCGTCTATTTCAGCGACCCGAGCCTGCCCTCGCAGACCTCGCCCGCCTCGCCGCAGTTCCCGATCACGCCCGCCTTCACAGATTCGGTCAACGATTTCGATCCGCATCTGAAGATGGGCTACGTGCAGAGCTGGAACATCGGCCTGCAGCGCGAACTGACCCGCGATACGGTGATGGAAGTCCGCTATACCGGAAACCATGGCTTGCATGAATGGCGGCAGGTCAACATGAACGAGACCAACATTTTCGAGAATGGTTTCCTCAGCGAAGAAGTCATCGCCCAGCAGAACCTGGCGATCGCCAACGGCGTCACCACGGCGCAGTTGCCCTTCATCCCCACGCTCAAGAGCAACAACTTCGGCAATCAGGGACTGGCTGGACAGGCCAATCTGAAGATGCTGCCGGCCGCTCTGGGAACCGCCTGCTGCACGGATGCGACCACGGCCACCAACCTGGCCCGCAACGCCTTCGGCAGCGTGGCCACCTCCATCTCCACCAACCTGACCCGTCTCAACGCGCTGGTTGCAGCCGGCTACCCCATCAACACCTTCCAGGTGAACCCGACGGTAGGTAGCGGCGGCGCGTGGCTCATGACCAACTGGGGAACGTCTTACTACGATGCCCTGCAGTTGGAAGTGCGCCGCCGTATGGCGCGGGGCTTGCAGATGCAAGCCAGCTACGTCTGGGGCAAGTCCCTGATCGATGGCGCATCCAACAGCTCCGGCGACGCCAGCCAGCCCACGACGTTCCGCAATCTCGGTCTGGATAAAGTGACACCCACTTACGACATCCGCCACGCCATCAAGGCCAACTGGATGTACGAACTTCCGTTTGGCCCGGGAAAGGCGCTGCTCGGCAACGTGCACAACCCGATCATCCGGAAAGCGGCGGAAGGCTGGGAGTTCGCGGGAACCGCCCGCGTGCAGTCCGGACAGCCTACCAAGTTCACCAGCGGCCGCGCCGTGATCAACGGCAACGAAGGCGGCGTGGTGCTGCACAACATCACCCTGAAGCAGTTGCAGGATCAGATTGGCGTCTACAAGACCACCGGCTCCAACGGAGTCGGCATCCTGTACGACCTGCCGATCGACATCATCCACAACACGGAAGCGGCCTTCAATAACGGCGGCTACGTGCTCGATCCCAACGCGCCCTACATTGGACCGCCCACCAGCGCCGGCCAGTTGGGCTACTTCGATTACGTGCGCAGCCCCTGGCAGAAGCATCTGGATATCAGCCTGATCAAGCGCACGAAGATCAAAGAGAGCGCCAACGTGGAATTCCGCGCGCAGGCTCTCAACGTTCTCAACCTCACGAACTTCTATCTGGGAAGCGCCGCTGCCAGCAGCACGGCTTTCGGACAGATCACGACGGCGTATCGCGATACGTCGAACGCGGTCGATCCGGGCGGACGCATCCTGGAATTCGTGGTCCGCATCAACTTCTAACCAACGCAGTTCCGGGTGGGACAGGCCGCAAGGCTTGTCCCACTATTTTTTTGTGGCCACGCAATGTTCACCATAGACAGGCGCGCGTTTCTCGCAAGTCTGGCCGGCCCGCTGCTCAGCGGAGAAGACCTTCCGGCGGCGCCACAGGCCGCTCCCGCGGCACCATCCGGCGCCTGCTGGCTGGATATTGCCGCTCCCTTCATCGTCGTCGATCCCGCCCAACAACTCACCACCGAACTGCTGTTCACCGCCACCTGTTTTCCCGGGACGGAGGGCTACAAGGATTCCCGCTTCGCCACCGAATACCAGATCCTGCTCTACGACGCCGCGGGCAAAGAGATCAAACTCGATAACTCCGGCAAACTCTCGATCCCCGCACTGCGCCCCACGCTGGTGAGCATGAAGGAACTGAGCGGCCGCGATGCCCTGCTCGGCGGCGCCAAAATCCGTGTGGCGCCCTCACCGCATCAGGTGCCGCGCGCGGGCGATCTCTTCAGCGCCGGGTTCGTGCGCTGGAATTTACCCGGCAATTTCGATAACGTGCATGCCCACCCCGCCGCGCCGCAACAGGCGATGGGCCATTTCAACTACTCCATGCCGCTGCCCGCGATGAGCGAGTATCACTGCGCCTTCGCCCTGTTCAACCCGGCCGAACAGGAGTCCTACGGCACGGTCCGCGTGGTGGATTGCCTGGGCCGCACGGTGGTGGAGCGCAAGTTTTCGCTACATCCACACCAGACCACTCTCTACACGCTCGCCGATTTGAAGCCCGTCCAGAGCGCGGCGGAAGCGCTGGCGATCCAACCGCTGGCCGAGCCGAAACTGAAAGACGGCGGACTGATCGTGGTGCGCAATGAAGGCGAGCGCGTGCCCTTTGCCTATACGCTCATGAAGGGCAGGCAGGGCGGTAGTTTCACGGTGGAGCATCCGCTGCACTTCACCGGCGACGCGCCCATGAAGCCGGCGCGCCCCACGCCCTACGGGCCCAATCGCTCCTTCCCGGCGCAGGCGCTCATCTATACGCCGCTGCTGTTCAAGGGCTTCCAGACCGGCGGAGTCGAACTGGAATCGCGCGTCTATTTCAGCTCCAGCCGCTGGGTGGAAGAGGCGCTGTGGAAACTGCCCTTCGTCACCACCGGAGAGGGCCAGATCGCGTGGGTCTCCAATCGCGACGAGCAGTTCGCTGCCCGCGTGCAACCCTCCGCGCTCACCGATCAGGGTGTGGTCCGGCTGACGGAGTTTCAGAGTTGCCGGATCGCGGCGGGCGACCTGCCGCTACCCGACGGCTTTTCCGGCGGCTTCGGCGCGGCCTGCATTCCCAAGACCTCGCATTCGCTGAACAAGATCGAAGTGCGCGCGGTCAATTGGGGACGCGTCGCCTTCACCCACTTCCGTCCCGGGGGTGCCGTGGCCAAAGGCTACCGGCAGGTGGAAGAGCGCGGCGGTCTGGCGAGCGACTACATTGTCTCCGGCGCGCACGTGATCGGCCCGGCGGCGGCGCGCAAACGCGATTGCCTGCTGGCCGTGATGAACATCGAATTCGAAGACCGGCTCACCGGTACACCGCGCCTGCAGGTCTTCGGACCCACAGGGCTGGTGGCGGAGAAGCCGCTCGGCGAGTTCCGGCCGCTCGCCTGCCGCCACTTTCTGCTCTCTGAACTCTTCCCCGGGCTGGAGAGCGATGCGGCGCACCCGTTCACGATTCGCATGCAGGTGCCCAACGCCATGATGGTGGTCTCGGCGCTGCATCTGGATTATGTCCGCCGCGATCTCGCGCTCGAACACGGCTCGGACCGCCACTCCACCTTCCAGGATTTCAAGTGCTGACTACTGCTTGCGTCCGCCGCGGCCGGCTGCCGGGGAGAGGTCCGCTCCGGCTGCTTTGAGCGCCGGTTGCGCGCTCACATACTCCAGTTTCGGGGCGGCCTGCTTGCGCACGCCATCGAAAACGAAGAAGCGCACCGATTCCTCCATACCCACGCGCCCGCTCGCGACGCCGCGATCCTTGATGATGGCCGCGACGCGTTGATACGGGCTCTCGTCTTCCTGCCAGACGCGGATGTCTTCCCCCACCTTGATCAGTTCCCGCGCGCGCGCCTCTTCGAAGCCGGGCAGCACCCACGCCGGGTCGCCCTTCTGCGTCAGCACCACGGCGAAGGTGCGCTCACTGCGGCCCCAGCGTACGCCGGTGAGCCACGTCATGGCGGGGCCGGATTCCAGCACCACGGCTTCCAGGCCGAACTCCTTCATCGCCTCCTGCAACTTGACGATCCGTGCGCGGTAGGTCGCTACCGAAATTTCCGTATTCTGTTGAGGCTGATTCTGTTGAGGCTGATTCTGTTGAGGCTGATTCTGTTGAGGCTGATTCTGTTGAGGCTGATTCTGTTGAGGCTGATTCTGTTGAGGCATGATCTTCCTGTGCTGCGCCTTATCCGAATGGCTGATCGATCGCCGGGCTCTGTTTAGTGAACATGCGCGCGCCGCTCTCCGTGATGTAGAGGCAATCTTCGAGGCGCACGCCGAACTCGCCATAGATGACGATGGTGGGTTCGTCGCTGAAACACATTCCGGGCTCGATCTTCGTCTTGTTGCCCTTCACGAAGTTGGTCCATTCGTGACCATCCAGGCCAATGCCGTGGCCGGTGCGGTGCGGCAAGCCGGGTGTCTGGTAGCCGGGGCCGAAGCCCGCATCCGTGATGACCTTGCGCGCCGCCGCGTCCACCGCTTCACAGGCCACGCCCGGCTTGGCCGCCGCCAGCGCCGCATCCTGCGCGCGCCGTTCCAGATTCCAGATTTCCTGCTGGCGTTTGGTGTGTTTGCCGAAGACGGTGGTGCGCGTGATGTCGCTCTGGTAGCCTTCCACGCTGCAGCCGTCATCGATCAGCACCATGTCGCCTTCGCGCAACTGCTGCGGCTGGATGCTGCCGTGGGGGAACGCCGTGTACTTGCCGAAGATCGCCATGGCCGCGCCGCTGCTGCCCAGGGCGCGGAAGGCGGCCGAGATATTGGCGCCCAGTTCCTGCTGCGTCATGCCTTCGCGCATGGTCGGCAGCGCCGCTTTGTAGGCCGCGATGGTGAGATCGTTGGCGCGCTGCAAGAGCGCGATCTCCGCCGCGGATTTGATCATGCGGCATCCCGCCGTCACCGGGGTCGCGCTCACCGAATCCAGCGCGGGCAGTTCCTTGCGCAATCCGTCGAAGGTGCCGAAGCGGACCTGCTCTTCCAGGCCAAGCGTGCCGGTGGCGATACCCAGATCCCGGAACCGCTGCGCCGTTTTGGCCGGGTCCGCCGCCGTCCAGACCGGTTCCCCCTTCGCGGGGAGAATCCAGGCCTGCTCCGGCTGGCGCTTGCCGGTGAAGTAGAACATGCTACTGCCGCTCTCCAGATAGATGGCGGCCATTTTGGCTTCGCGCATCAGCCGGCGCGCCTTCTCCACGCGCGCCCGCCGTTCGTCGTCCGTGATCGGCTGCACGCCGTCCAGCATGGGTTTCAGCGCGCGGATGGACGCCGGCACCTCGGTCTGTTGTTGCGCCGCGGCCACACCCGCCAGCGCAGTGGCTAAAAAGCTTCGCCTGTTCATACTTCGAGCACCGGATTCTTCTTGTGCCAGCCGGTCGCCTGCTCATACGCCAGCGCCACGCGCAACGGCGAGCCTTCGTCGTAGATTTTGCCGAGGAAACTGATGGAGCGCGGCACCTGCACTTTCGTGGTGCCGTCCGCTTTGGTGCCATCGGTGAAGCCGCACTTCATCACCACCTGCGGATTGCCGGTCAGGTTGGTGGTGGTGAGCAGGCTGTTGGGCGGGATCACGAGCACGTCCCATTCCGCCATGAACTTTTCGAACTTCGCAATCAACTGCGTGCGCGCCCGCTGTGCGCGGATGTACTCCACCGCCGGAATCAGGCGGGAGGTGCGGAACGTGTTCGGCCAATCGCCGTTGGACTGCCCCTTCAGATTGCGCACCTGTCCATCGCGGGTGATGTCGTCGAATGCGGCCGCGCCCTCCGCGCTGAGCAGGAAGCGGATGGTCGGACCGTCTTCCACAAATTCGGCGGGCGTCATCTTCACGCCGGCCTTCTTCAGGTCTTCGAGCGCCTGATCGTAGATCGCCTTCTGCGCGCCCTGCATGCGGTCGAAATCCTTCTGCAGGACGCCGACACGCAGGCTGGCGAGCGGCTTGCGCGGTTCCCAGTGGAACGGGTCCGCGCCTACGCTGCGGTCGCGCCCGTCGGGTCCGTAGACGGCATTGAGGACGATCGCGCAATCTTCCACGCCGCGCGTGATCGGCCCCACTTTATCCATGGTCCAACTGAGCGCCATCGCGCCGTAGCGGCTGATGCGCCCGTAGGTGGGGCGCAGGCCCACCGTGCCGCACGCCTGGCTCGGAGAGATGATCGAGCCCAGTGTCTCCGTGCCCAGTGCGAAGCCCACCAGGCCGGCCGCGGTGGATGCCGCGGAACCGGCGCTCGAGCCGCTCGAGGTCTGCTCGTTGTTCCAGGGTGTTTTCGTCATGCCCTTGAACCAGAGGCCGCCCTGCGCCAGCGCTCCCATGGAGAGCTTGGCCATCAGCACCGCGCCCGAGGCGCGCAGGCGTTCCACCACGGTGGCGTCCTTCTCCGCGATGCGCGTCTGGTAGGGTTCCGCGCCGAAGGTGGTGAGAATGCCCTTGGTGTCGAAGAGGTCTTTGAGGCCGAAGGGAATGCCGTGCAGCGGACCGCGATACTTGCCCGCGCGGATTTCTTTGTCCGCCGCCGCGGCCTGCGCCAGCGCCAGGTCCGCCGTGCTCGTGATCTGGCAGAGGAGCTTCGGCGAGTATTTTTCCATGCGCGCCAGGTACATCTTGGTCAGGTCCGTGGAAGAGATGGCGCGCGATTTCAACAGCGGCGCGATCTCCACAATGCGGCTGAACGCGAGATCTTCCAGGTTGGCGGGAGCTTTGCCGCCCGCGGCCTTCGCGATGGTGGTCTCGAACCGCTGCGGTCCCTTGATGGGCTGCCGGTCCGGCAAGCCGGGGTGGAACGTGAATGCGGGCTCGATATCCAACGGGACATCGGCCTTGCGCAGGGCTTCGTAGCTGTAGAGCGCCTGATTGACGCCGCGCAGCATCATTTCGATCTCAGCCTCCTGGAAATCCAGGCCCATCAGTTTCAAGGCCCCGGCCACCTGCTCTTTGGTGACCCGCATGGGCTGGTTTTGGAAGCCGCCCTGCCCGCGCCCTCCGCGTCCCGCGCCCGCTGCCGGCGGAGTGGCCGGCGGAGTGGCCGGCGGAGTGGCCGGCGGAGTGATGGTACCGCCGCGTTGTTGCGGATACGCTTCGCTCGCCGTCGCGAGAATCGTGATCAGTTGCAGCCAGGTTCGTCTGTCCATAAATTCCTCCTATTCTACACGGCCCGCACCCCTCTCATGTGCGAGTATTGAAGTACCTGCCGCCCGTGCGGCGTCCGGAAGCACTGCAAGGTTAAGGAGTGTAAGAGATATGAGCTTGAAACTGACCACCCACCAAAGTGGGGACGTGACCGTCGTCGATGTGACCGGGAAATTGACGCTCGGCGAAGCCACCAGCGCCCTGCGCGACACGATTCGGGAAGTGGTGGCTGGCGGCGCCCGCAAGATCGTCCTGAATATGGCGGACGTTTCCTACATGGATAGCTCCGGCCTCGGCGAACTGGTCGGCGCGCACACCACCGTGACGAATGCCGGCGGCGAGATCAAGTTGTTGAGCCTCGCCAAGCGCGTGCACGATCTGCTCAAGATCACCAAGCTGTACACGGTGTTCGAGGCGTTTGAAGACGAAGCCTCCGCCGTTGCCAGCTTCGCACCTAAGGCATAGTTAGACCATCTGGCAAACCATCCGGCAACAGCGCCGGCGTCTCGTGACGCCGGCGCTTGCCATTTAGAGCTTCAGCTCCCAGCCCTTGCGGATGTAGGGCTTCAGGTATTTGTTCGCCTCTTCGTTGTTCGTGAACCTGCCCGCTTTGCCATCCCACATCAGCTTGCCCGGCACGCGCAGGGCAATTGCGCCCAGCACCAGCCACTCAATATAGGGCACGGCGATATTGAATTCCGAGCAGCCGGGCCGCCCACCCTTGCAGGCGCGTACCCAATCCAACTGATGGTTCACCGAGCGCGGCAACAGTTGCGGCGGCAGCGTGTATTCCTTCCACCGCGATGCCGGCAGCAGCCACGTGCCCTCGCCGCGCGAGGTGGTGGCCATGTAGCCCTTATCGCCCACAAACACCGCGCCGTTGCCCGGCACCCGGCGCGGATCTGCCGGAGCGCCTCCGCGTCCCGGCGCCGGACCACGCCCGCCCGCGCCCGCGCCGCGTCCCGCCGCGGCAGCCGCGCCCGGAGGCGGTGCTCCGCCCTCGGGGGGCGCGGGGCGTCCGCGTTCGGCCAGATTGTTGCTCGGCGGCAGTAGCGCTTCGCCTTCCCCCATGCCCTCGGGATTCTTGAACTCGCCGCGCATGTTCTGGTAGAAGTTGATGGTCACCGGCGGCATGTTGCCGCGCGCCGGGAACTCGAACTTCAGGTGTGCCGCGGCCGGCCAGTTCCACTCGTTCTTGCCCTGCACGGTGACGGCTTCCACACTCACCGGCGCGGCGGCGGTCAACTGCAGCGCCAGATTCGCCGGACCCAGAATGTGCACGCCCCAATCGCCCAGCGAACCGCCGGTGCCGAAATCCAGGAAGGCGCGCCACTGCTTCACCATCAGCGGATTGTACGGCCGCGTCGCCGCCGTGCTGAGCCAGCGGTCCCAATCCAGCGTCTCCGGAACCTTCTCCTCGGCCGGCGCGGATTTCAACGCCGGGTCGCCGCCGTAAATCAGCCCCGTCCAGGCGTGGACTTCCTTGACCGAGCCGATATCGCCCGCCCACAGAATCTCCGCCGCCGTGCGCGTGCCCTCGTGCGAGTAGCCCTGATTGCCCATCTGCGTGGCCACTTTGTATTTGGCCGCGGCATCCCGCAGCAGGCGCCCTTCCCACACCGTGCGCGTGAGCGGCTTCTCGCAGTAGACGTGCTTGCCGTGCTGCATGCAGAAGAGCGCGACCGGCGTGTGCGTGTGGTCCGGGGTGGCGATCATGACCGCGTCGATGTTCTTGCCCTCGGTCTCGATCATCTTGCGGAAATCTTTGTACTTCTTCGCCTTGTCGTAGGTCTTGAACGCCGGCGCGGCCATCTCGTCGTTCACGTCGCACAGCGCGACGATGTTCTGCGTCGGCGCGACCCCGCGCAGAATCTGCGGTCC
>CAIRBY010000220.1 GCA_903876865.1 uncultured Acidobacteriia bacterium | reverse complement strand
GGTCCGGCGGCGCCATCTTCTGGCTTTTCCCGAGCGGCTACCAGGACCACGTGATGGGTCCGTTCGTGAATCGCAATCAGTTTGCCGCGTGGGTGGAACTGCTGCTGCCGGTGGCTCTCGACCTGGCTGCATCGGCCCGTGGTACGCCATCAGCCCGCGCGGGGCGTGAAGGCGCGATGGCTGGTGGCGCGATGCACGGCCGCGCGGTAAGCGCCATCGCGATCGGTGCGCGCGCGAGGAATGGGGATGCGCCCAGTGGCGGCGTGACGAGTGGCAGTGCGACGGGCGGCGCCGCGGTGGGTGGCGGTGCAGTGGGTGGCGGCGCAGTGGGTGGCGGCGCAGTGGGTGGCGGCGCAACGGGCAGAGGTGCGCCGGGCGGCGGTGGGAGCAATGCCGGCGCGATGTACGCGGTGGGAGCGGCGCTGCTGCTGGGTTCGGTAATTGCCAGCGCCTCGCGCGCCGGGTCAGCGCTTGTGGTGCTGGAGGCGGCGGCGGTGGGAGTCACTCTGGCGCGGCAGCGCGACGGGCCGCGCCTGCCTGTCCGCGGCCGGATGTTGCAATTCGGCCTGTGCCTGGCGCTGGTGCTCGGCGTGACGGGGTGGAGCGAACTGCGCGTCCGGGTGACCGATCTGCTGAGCCGCCCCGATGGGGAGGCGCTGCGTGTGGACGCGGTGCGCGCTTCGCTTGCCATGATCCGCGACCGGCCGTGGCTGGGCAGTGGTTTGGGCACGTGGCCCGTGATGTATCCGCGCCATGCGGGCTTCGATGCCGGGGTGGTGCTGAACCAGGCCCACAACGACTGGCTGCAATGGGCGGCGGAAGGCGGCTTGCCGTTTCTGGCCTTGCTGCTGGCCTTCACGGCCTGCATGGCGCGGCCCGCGTGGAGATCTGTCTACGGGATTGGTGTGCTGGCCTTTCTGCTGCACGCCACGGTGGATTACCCCATGCAGCAGCGGCCTGCGCTGGCCGTGTGGTTCTTCGCCATGGCGGGGGCGGCCTGTGCCCATGCCGCGGCTACCAGAACGCGTACCACTTCTTCCGCTTGATGGGCAGCGGGGCGGGGGAGATGGGCACGCCCGCGAGCGCGGCGCGGGGATTCTCTTCGAGCAGGCGCAGCGCCGCCTCCGGGCCGAAGCGCTCCGTGACGTAGTTCCACGTCTCATCGAGCGGGGTGGTGCGCCACTTGGTATCGTGCGCGTCGCTGGCCAGAAAATGTACCAGCCCGCGCTCCATCAGGTCGTGCGCCACGCGTCGCGCGGTCTTGCCGAAGCGGCCGGAAAGCGATTGCGCCGTCACCTGCACGTGCGCCCCCTGCGACACCCAGGACTCCAGTTCGGGGATGCGGCGCTGCAGCAGCGGATTCCGCTCCGGATGCGTCACCACCGGGCGCATGCCGGCGTGCATCATGCGGGAGAAGATCTCGTCGGTGGATTTGGGGATGAGCAGATCGGAGAATTCGACCAGCAGATAGCCGCGATGGTCGATCGTATACTTGCCCGGAGCGCGCAACGCGTCGGCGATATTCTCCATGGTCAGGTGAAAATCGCAGCCGTAGTGGATGCGCGGCGAATCGCCCACGGCCGCCTGCAGTTCGCCGATTTTGGCCTCGACCACCTGCGGTTCGAAGCGGTACTGCTGGTTGGCGTGGGGGCTGGCCACGATATCGGTGGTGCCGGCCTTGGCCGCCTGCCGCAGCATGACGACCGAATCCTCCAGACTCTGGGCGCCATCGTCTAGACCGGGCAGGATGTGGCTGTGGATGTCGATCATGCGGCGGGCTAGAGCTTCATGCGTTCGAGTTTGCGGTAGAGGGTTTTGCGCTCAATGCCCAGAATCTGGGCGGCTTTGCTCTTGTTGCCCCCGGTGGCGGCCAGCACTTCGCGGATCTTGTCTTCCTGCACATCGGCAAGGGTCTCGACCGGTTTATCGCGCGATTCCATGGCGGTGAGTGCGTCGAAGACGCTATCGCGATCGATGCGGTCGGCGAGGATGGTCAGGCGCTCGATCACGTGCTGCAACTGGCGCACATTGCCCGGCCAGGTGTAATCCTGCAGGGCCTGCACGCCGGAATCCATCAGCTTCACCTCGCGATTGTAGGCGCCGTTGTACTTGTTGACATAGAATCGCGCCAGGAGCGGAATATCGTCGCGGCGCTCGCGCAGGGGCGGCATCACGATGCGCACCGTATTCAGGCGGTACCAGAGGTCTTCGCGGAACTTGTCGTCATCCACCATGCGCTGCAGGTCGCGATTGGTGGCGCAGATCACGCGCACATCCACTTCCTTGGAGCGCGATGCGCCCAGCGGACGGATCTCGCGTTCCTGCAGGAAGCGGAGCAGGTTGGCCTGAAAGCTCTTGTCGATCTCGCCGATTTCGTCCAGGAAGACGGTGCCGCGGTTGGCGGCTTCGAAGACGCCGACGCGGTCGCGGTCGGCTCCGGTGAAGGCGCCGCGCATGGCGCCGAAGAGTTCGCTTTCGAGCAGGGAAGGGGCGATGGCGGCGCAATCCACCGGCACAAAGGCCTGCTTGGCGCGCAGGCTGAGGCGGTGGATCATACGCGCGACCAGTTCCTTGCCGGTGCCGGTTTCGCCTTCGATCACGACGGTCGCGTCCGTGGGCGCCACGCGCACCACCTTCTTGTAGACCTCCACCATGGCGGAGGAACTGCCGATCATGACGGATTCGGGAAGCTGTTCCTCTTCGGCTTCGGCTTCGGTATCGGTGCGCGCGGCTTCGGCGCGGGCGATGGCGTCGAAGAGGATGTCGAGTTCAAACGGCTTGGCGAGGTATTCGAAGGCGCCGCCGCGAGTGGCGGCCTGCACGGTTTCCACGGTGCCGCGCCCGGTCATGATGATGACGGAGCAGAGCGGGTCTTTGCGCTTGGCGGCATCGAGTACGTCGAGCCCGGTGCGTTCATCGATATAGATATCGGAGACCACGATCGGGTAGGCGTAGTTGCCCAACCGCTCGATGGCTTCGCCGGTGGTGGAGGCTGCGTCCACCTCGTAACCCTGGGCTTCCAGTGCGGTGAGTATGGTGAACTGCAGCGCCGGATCGTCTTCCACTAACAGTAGTTTCTGCGTCAATTTCTGCGGCACCTTCTGCTGCATTTTCTCTATCGAAGTTGGTGTCAATTTCGCTCCGCGGCATCCGGCTGATCGGCAGACACAGTAGCGGCCGCTCTGGCCGGCATCACCACCGTGAAGCAGCTTCCCGCTCCCGGCCGGCTGGTGACTTCAATTCGTCCGGAATGTTGTTCCACGATCTGTTGGACGATGGAAAGGCCGATTCCGGTGCCGGCTTCTCCGGATTCCTCCGCTTTTTTCGTGCGGTAGAACTTCTGGAAGATCTGTTTCACTTCCTTCTGGTCCATGCCGATGCCCTGATCCTTCACGGCGATGCGGACCTGGCCGTTTTCCTTGCCGGCGCTGGCATTCACCTCCGTGCGCTGCGGCGAATACTTCACAGCGTTCGTAAGTAAATTGTAGCAAGCGTACTCCACCAGTTCACGATCTCCGGTGACGTAGACATCTTCGGCGACTGGTTCCAGCGTAATCTCGATGTGTTTCCGTTCGGCCAGCGGACGCACCCGCCCGACGCAGATCTCCATCATCTGCCGGATGGAAATGGCCTCCTGTTTCAGTTCCATCTGTCCGGCGGAGAGGCGCTCCACGTTGAGGAAAATCTCCACCATCCGGGCCAGCCGCTTGGACTCGGAGTTGATCAGGAGCGCGATCTGCTGGCGTTTCTCTTCGGTGAGGGCGTAGCGGGAGATGAGTTCGCTCGAGCCCTGAATGGCCGAAAGCGGTGTGCGCATCTCGTGCGTGACGAAGTGCATGGCCTGCTGGTAGCGTTCGCGCGACGCCTGTTCGATGCGCAGATTCCGGCGCACCACCAGGTGATAGTAGGACGCTGCGGTCAGGGTGCCGAGCCATGCCACGGCCGCCGTAGTGGCGAAGGGGAAGATCAGGCGGTTGATGAAGAAGAGATACGGGATGAGCGTGGCCCCGAACAGCAGGGAAGCGCCGGCGGCATACGCCCACCATCCGGGGAGATAGCGGAAGGCAAGGCCGATGCAGGCGAGCAGGCTCAGCGAGACCAGGTATTCCCATTGGTTGCCCACGTCCGTCAGGAATATGCCCTGCGCCATGGTTTCGAAGGCCGCGGCGTTGATCTCGGTGCCGGGAGTAAGGCCGAGCGGCGTGAAGAGACGGTCGCGGATTTCGGAGTTGGCGGTGACGCCCAGGAACACGACCTTCCCGGCAAACTGCGAGGCGAGTTCCGGGTGGTCCAAGAGGCGTTTCAGGGAAACGTGCGGGATCGCCATGTCGCGCGGCGGATAGCGGACGCGCATGAAGCTCTGGTGCTCGGTCTGATTGACGAGGATCGGGACGGTGGCTCCGCCCACTTGAAATTGCGCCTTGCTGAGCCCGCCGGGCAGGGCGGTGTACTCGAGCGAAACCAAGGGATCGCCGCCGCCGCGGCTGAGGCGGAAGGCTTCCACGGCGAGCGCCCAGTGTTGCACCTTGCCGACGTGTTCATCGAGCAGGATGGAGCGGGTCACGCCGTCTTTGTCCGGCGCGACGGAGACATGGCCGAGGCTGGCGCCGGCGGCGAATTCGGGGCGGGGGTTCTCCCAGATCCGCTGGCCTTCCACGGGGCCCTCGATGAGTTCGGTGGAGAGCACCAGGTTGCGGGTGGCGTGGAGGGCGCGGGCGAGGGCTGCGTCCTGATCGGGATCGCCGCGATCGGCCAGGATGACGTCTATGGCGACGGCTTTGGTGGCGATGGGGGCGAGCACGGTGAGCGCCTGTGCGATGGGGCGGCGGATGCCGCGGATGCCCCCGCAATCCATCAGGGTCAATTCGTCGATGGCGAGGACCACGGCTTCGGGCGATCGCAGTTTGGCCGGGCGGTAGGCGCGGAACATACCGTCGTAGGCGTATTGGTCGAGTTGGGGGCCGAAGATGTAGCTGATGACGAGCGCCAGGCCGAAGGACGCGGCGAGCAAGCCGATGTACGAGGCGGTGCTGTTCCAGCCGATGCGAAAGGGAAGGCGCACTTCACCCTCAGTATAGCGGGAGCGCCGGGGCCGCTAACCCAAGCCCGCAACGGTGGTGGGGCGGACGGGAAGGGCGCGGCCGCCCCCTTGGTCGTCCACTGGAACGGGGCGGGTGGATGATGCTTCGAGTGGAGAGCGGGACGGGGGCGTCCCGCGCAGACCAGGGGTCTGCCCCACAGTGTATGCCACAACAAATAAAAACGGACAGGCCGAGAGGGCCTGTCCGGTGGGAAATACTAAGAGAAGAGACAGGCCACGAAATACGATGGCCTGTCCTACTGGGCTACTGGTAGGTCGGGCTGCTGCCGATGCCGACGAGGCTGGCGAAGACGCCCGCATCGATCGATCCACCTGCTTTGAGCGAGGCGTTGAAGGTGGCCGGGGTGGTGCCGGAGGCCACGATCAGCGTGCCGTTGGCGCCGGCAGGCAACTGGGTCAGGATCGAGGGGGGGACGGTGAACGTCCTCTGTCCGGCGGTGGTGGTGCAGATGAACTCGACCGTGTTGGTGATCGCCGAAGCGCCGGTTCCAGTGACAGTGCTATTGGCGCCGACGATTTCGACGAAGTCCGAGGAGTTGCCGCCGCTCCAGTTGAGGGTCAGGCCCGCGCCGCGAGTGACGCTATTGGGCAGGCCGCCGGTGATGGTGAGGGGGGAGCCGATGCTGATCGAAGTGTTAAACGATCCCACATCCTTGCCGCCCGCGCCGTTCAGGCTATAGGTGCCGGCCGGGAGGGTGAAACTGGTTCCGCCCGGGATACTGATGCCTTCGGTGTTGGTGAGCGAATAGCTGTTGCTGGCGTCCTGCTTGAGCGAGGTATTGCTCAGGCTCGAACCGCCCGGTCCGTTGACCGTGATGTTGCCCGCATCCAGGTTGGTGACGCTGCCGGCAGAGGAGGAACCGCCGCCGCTGGTGTTGCGAATCACGGTGCAGGTGCCGGATTGAATCAGCGTTGGATTCGAAGACGCCGCGCTGCCCAACTGGAAGCCGCTGACCGTGGTGAAGGCTCCGGAGATGCTGTCGGATTTCACGCTGCCGAAACTGGGCACGGTGATGCTGAACTGGGAGATGGCGAAAGACCCGGTGGTCAGGGTGCCGCCGTTATCGAATTTCTGCAACTGCGTGGTGGTGTAGCCGGGCAGGACGCAGGCGTTGGACGCGGAATCGGGCGCGATGGCGATGCTGACCGGCGCGCTCAGCACGCCATTCACCGAAATCTGTAGCGAAACGGAGCAGCCGGTGGGGACGTTCGCGGGCAGGGTGAAGTTGATCTGATCCTCACCGGGGTAGCCGGCGCGTCCGGCGTACAGCACCGGGACGGAGAGGCCGCCAACGATGGCTTGAATTGTCGAACTGGAGCTGAAGTCCTTGTAGGCAGCGCCGCCGTTGTTATCGCCCGCGGCAAAGCCGCCGATGCCGGTGCCATAGGCGAGCAGCGTCTGTCCCGGTTTGGCCGGGGAGATGGTGATGCCACTGATGGCGCCCGTGGTGAGGCGGTTCAAATCGACTACGCTTGCCGAGATGTAGTTCTGCACCGAAGCGAGGCCGCTGCCGCTGGAATCCTGCGTGAAGAGGCCGACCTTGCTCGCCACCACCTGCGTGGCGAACGGGGCGCTCACGGTGCCGTTGGTGACGGTCACGTTGTAATTGCCCGTGGGGACGGTCGAAGGCAGAATGCAGGCGATCTGGTTCACGCCGCTGGCGTTATAGAGATAGACCAGGTAGGAATCGGTACCCGCACCACCCGCAGTGGGCGTAAAGGTGACCTTGACGCCGGCAGAGGAAGTGGGGCGCGGCACGTCAAACGGCGTGTAGCCGCTGGCCGAGAGGTTGGTGCCTTTCACGATGAAGATGCTGCCCTGCGCGATATTCGGGGTGTTGCTGGCCGCGTCCTGGACCGCCGAGATGGTCGGAACGGGAGTGCCGCCGCCACCGCCGCCGCCCGAACCGGTGGTGATGATGGTGCCGGCGCCGGAGAAGGTCAGGGAAAGGGAAGTGCCGCTGATGCCGCCCGAGCCGGGCATGCTGGCGAAGGTGCCGGTCGCGCCGGCATAGGTGCCGGTGCCGCCCGTCACTTTGGCACTGCCGTTGCCGGCGCCCACCAGGGCTGTCGCGGGAATGGTCAGGGTGACGTTGAGTTTGTCCGTGCTGCTGACGGTGATGACGAACACTGCCTCGTAGCTTCCGGGCGATACGGTAGATGCGCCAAACGTCCCTGCCAGGCCGAGGTTGGTGCCGATGCCGGTCAGGTCTGCCGTGCCGGTGAACGTGGTTCCGGTTAACGCTCCGGAGCCGCGCACTGTCATGGTGGTGTTGATCGTCGCTGCCTGTGCGCCTGCGGTGAGCAGCAGGGCCAAGCCAAAGGTTGCAAGTGATTTGGTCATTAGATTTTGAAGAGTCCTCCGCTCCATGCTTGTCACGCCGGAAAGCCGGTTGAACCGGCTCAGTTCGGTGCGCCAGCCTAAAGAGTGTATCGCTGGCGAGGGGCCACGTCAATCTACTGGCGGCTATCTTTGGCTTAGTCCGCCGTCGATGGCAAGTATTTGTCCAGTAACGAAATTCGACGCTTTCAGAAAATAGAGTACGGCATCGGCGATCTCGTCCGGAGTTCCGCCGCGCAGGGCGGGAGTGTTCGCGATCATACGTTTGCCCCGCTCATCGATATCCTCGAAGGGAATGACGCCGGGCGCCACCGAATTCACGGTGATGGCGGGGGCGAAGGCTTTGGCCAGCGCGCGGGTCAACATAATTACTCCGGCTTTGGACGCGCAGTAATGGGCGTGCTCGGCCCAGGGGCGGATGCCGCCGAGGGAACTGATGTTCACAATCCGCCCTCCGGTTTCATTTTTCTGCATCAGGCGCGCCGCCTGCTGGCAGCAGAAGAAGACCGCCTTGAGGTTGACGGAGTGGATGAAGTCCCAGTCTTTTTCGGTGATGGCGAGCGGGTCGAAGCGGGTGAAGCGGGCGGCGTTGTTGACGAGGCCATCGAGGCGGCCGAGGCGCTGCTCCACTTCGGCGAACATGCGTTCGATTTCCGCGACGGATTCGAGATTGGCGCGGAACAGTGGCGCGCCGCCGCACTCTTCGGCGGTGCGGCGCGCCTCGGGCTCGGAGCGGTCGTAATGGATGGCGACGCGCGCGCCCTCCGCGGCGAGGCGCAGGGCGATGCCGCGGCCAATGCGTTTGGCCGCGCCTGTGACGAGAATGGTCTTGCCGGTAAGGTCAGAGTTAGTCATGCCGCTCCGTAGTAGGACAGACCTCCCGGCCTGTCTTTGCCGTGGTAGGCCAGGCCTCCCGGCCTGTCTTTGCCGTGGTAGGCCAGGCCTCCCGGCATGTCTTTGCCGTAGTAGGCCAGGCCTCCCGGCCTGTCTTTGCCGTAGTAGGCCAGGCCTCCCGGCCTGTCCACTCTCTCGATTTTGCGCGTAGCGCAGGCATTTCCGCCCAATGCCACTGAAACAAGCCACCTTGCAGGGTCCGGGCCTGTCGTGGGCTCGGCCGGCGACCTCGCCGGCCTTTCGATCCCCGGACGCAGGTGGTTCTTCGAGGGCATCGCGGGACCCGGGGGTCCCGCGCGGACGAGGGCGTCCGCCCCACCAGGTTCGGCGGAGCTTGGGGGAGAGGCTTATCTATCCGGCATTGGGGGGTTCCGCCTGCCGGCTCTCCCAAGCTTGCGCGTAGGGCAGGTGGTTTCGCCTGCCAACTTTCCCGGCAGTGCGGGTTGACAGGCGAAACCGCCTGTCCTACTCCCTGAGAACACGGGGCAGGGAGGCGTGTCGTATGATTTTCACAGTGTGGGTTCGCCATGAATTTCGATTTCGTTCGGGTCCACGCCTTCGCGCTGCGGGGCGGGGAGGCGGCCGGTCACGTGGGCCCAGCCCCAGAATATCGCGGTGGTGGAACTCAATGCACCGGCGATGGCGCCGATGGTGCGCGGGTCCATGCTCTGGCTCGCGAGACCGGCGAGGGTCATGGAGACCAGCATGACACTCCACGTCATCGATTCGATGGTGGAGAAAACGCGCCCGCGATACTCATCGGCCACGTAGCGCAGCAGTTGCGACATATTGAGCACGCTGCTCACGCCCACGGCGGCGCGCGAGAGCGCAATGAAGAGCAGTGCCAGGGCGAAGTTCCGCATCTGACTGAATACGATGTACGAAACGCCGTGGACGGCGTAACAAATAATGATCGCGCGCTTGTAATTCTGAAAACTGAGGCGCGGGCCGATCTTGTAGGAGATGGTGCCGCCGAGCAGCAGGCCGAGTCCGGCGCAGCCCCAGATCATGCCAATTCCGGCGGGTCCTTTATTGAACACGAGTTCGCCGAAGATGCTGAACAGAATCTGCGCCGCGCCGCCGCCCGTCGCCCAGCCGATCGCGATCAGGCCGATGCCGAAAATCAGCGGTCGGCTGCGCATGTACCGCAGGCCTTCGACGTACTCGTGCCAGGGGCGCACCACTTCGGCTTCGGTGACGGCGCGGCGCGGCGGACGGAAGCCGCGTCCCGGCAGGAACAGGCGCGAGATGCAGAAGGCGGAGATGAAAAACGAAAGCGAATT
>CAIRBY010000219.1 GCA_903876865.1 uncultured Acidobacteriia bacterium | reverse complement strand
TGCGCTTCCGCCGCCGCTCCCCGCCGCCGGCGTCTGCGGCGACCACTGCGCGCCGTCCCAACTCAGCACCTGCCCCGTCGAGGGCGCCGTCGCCGCCATCGGACGGCTCTGCAATCGGCTCACCGTCGCGCTCGTCAGGGTCCCGCTCAGGTCGCCTCCCGCCGCCGGCAACTGCCCGCTCGCCACGCTCCCGGCAATCTGCCCGAACGTGTAATCCCCCGTCTGCGAAGTCACCGTTCCATTCCGCCCGAACACGCTGCTCACCCCGCCGCTCTGCGCCTGCGGAGACCACTGTGTGCCGTTCCATGCCAGCACCTGCCCCACCGCCGGAGCCGTCGTCGCCACCGGCCTCGTCTGGATCGCCGCCACCGTCGGCGCGCTCAACCCGCCGCTCAGATCGCCCGCCGCCGAGGGCAGTTGCGTGCTGCTCACGCTCCCCGAGATCTGCCCGAACGAGTAATCGCCCACCTGCGCGCTCACCGCGCCCACCCGCCCGAACATGCTCGTCACGCCCGCCGAAGAGAAACTCTGCGGAGCCCACTGCGCCCCGTTCCACGCCAGCACCTGCCCCGACGCCGGCACCGTCGTCGCCACCGGACGGCTCTGTAACCCCGTCACCGTCGCCGAACTCAGCGTGCCGTTCAAGTCTCCGCCCGCCGAGGGCAGTTGCGCCGTCGCCACGCTTCCCGAAATCTGCGGGAATGCGTAGTCGCCCGTCTGCGCCGTGATCGCCCCCGTCCGCCCGAACGTGCTCGTCACCGCCGCCGCCGCCGTCTGCGGAGCCCACTGCGCTCCGTCCCAGCCCAGCACCTGCCCAGCCGTCGGCGACCCAGTCGAGACCGGTCGGTTCTGCAACCGCGTCACCGTTGGCGTCGCCAGCGCGCCCGCCAGATCCCCGCCCGCCGCCGGCAATTGCCCCGCCGCCACGCTGCCGCTAATCTGTCCGAACGCGTAGTCGCCGCTCTGCCCGCTCACCGCCCCGACCCTGCCGAACATACTCGTCACCCCGCCCGGCGCCGAGGGCGTCCACTGCGCCCCGTCCCAACCCAGCACATACCCCGTTGTCGGAGCGGTCGTTGCCACCGGACGGTTCTGAATCCGGCTCACCGTCAACCCCGTCAGCAACCCGCTCGCATCTCCGCCCACCGCCGGCAACTGCCCCGCCGCCACGCTCCCGCTGATCTGCGAAAACGCGTAATCGCCCGCTTGCGCGCTCACCGCCCCCGTGCGCCCGAACGTGCTCGTCACCCCGCCCGTCGATGCCTGCGGAGCCCACTGCGTCCCGCTCCACGTCAGCACCTGCCCGGCGCCCGGAGCGTTCGTCGAGACTGCCCGCCCCTGCAACTGCGCCACCACCGCGCTCGTCAGCGTCCCGCTCAAATCCCCGCCCAGTGCCGGCAATTGCCCGCTGCCCACCGTGCCCGAAATCTGCGCGAACGCGTAGTCGCCAGTCTGCGCTGTGATCGTCCCCGCCCGTCCGAACACGCTCGCTACCCCGCCCGTCAGCGTCTGCGGAGCCCACTGCGCGCCATCCCATCCCAGCAGTTGCCCCGTCGTCGGTGCCGTCGCCGAAACCGGCCTGCTCTGGATCTTCACCACCGTCGCCCCGTTCAGCGTGCCGTTCAAATCCCCGCCCGCCGCCGGTAACTGCGATGTCCCCACGCTCCCCCCGATCTGCGCGAACGTGTAGTCGCCCGCCTGCGCCGTGATCGCCCCAGTCCGCCCGAATACGCTCAGCGCGCCCGCCAGTGTCGTCGGCTCCCACTGCGCCGTCGTCCCGTTCCATTTCAGGAACTGCCCGTCCAGCGGCGTCAGGCTTCCCAACCTCCGCCCGCCCAGCCCCGTGACCGTCACCGTCCCCGGCGCGCCCGTCACATCCCCGCCCAACCCCAGCCAGTTGTAGTTGCTGCCGTCCGTGCTCAGGATCCGCCCCGCATTGCCCGCCGGGCTCGGAACCTCCACGCCCTGCACCGTCCATGTGTTGGCCGCCGTGCAGACATAGAAGTTCTTGCCCGCCGCCGCGTCCGTCTTTAAGAACGTCTCGCCTACATTGCAGGTGCCTGGCAGGGACGTCCCCGTTTTGATCGGCCGTGTCTGTGCGGCCGATGAGAAATCGATGTTCTTTCCTTGGGTGCGCAGATCGATCTGCGTCTGTCCG
Organism: uncultured Acidobacteriia bacterium; assembly: GCA_903876865.1. Classification (GTDB taxonomy): domain Bacteria; phylum Acidobacteriota; class Terriglobia; order Bryobacterales; family Bryobacteraceae; genus Solibacter. The sequence goes on along the minus strand of CAIRBY010000219.1, from coordinate 3,601 downwards.
CGGGCCGCGCCAATCATCGCCGCCGCCACGCACACACACCTCAGCGCGGTTCTAGAAGATTTCATGTGAGTTTGAGTAAGTCGGCTGACGTTCTTGCTGCCAGCCCCTCTAGACCGACCATAACTTACCCGCCGCCCCCACTCACCCGCCCTCACTAAGTCAACTAACTGATATCACTCCAGATAATTTTCTGAATGTTCGTGTCATTGCACACCGCCGCTTCCCCCGCTCCGCAGAGCCGCAATTTCTCCCATGCTAAAGTGAGGTGCGGGCCCGGAACCCCGCCTTCTTCTTCATGTGTGGCATCGCCGGATACGTTACCCTTCAACCGTCTGACTCCCCCTCGATCATCGAGCGCATGACGGACGTCATCCGCCACCGCGGCCCCGATGACTTCGGCTTCTACCGCGATCCCCACGCCTCCCTCGGCTTCCGCCGCCTCGCCATCATCGATCTCTCCGGCGGCCATCAGCCCATGTCCAACGAGGATTCCTCCCTCTGGATCACCTTCAACGGCGAAATCTTCAACCACGCCGATCTCCGCCCCGCGCTCGAACACGCCGGCCATCGCTACGCCTCCCGCTCCGATACCGAAACCATCCTCCACGCCTACGAACAATACGGCCCCCCCAGCCTCCTCCGCCTCCGCGGCATGTTCGCCTTCGCCATCTGGGATAAGCACGCCCGCAAGCTCTTCTGCGCCCGCGATCGCCTCGGCAAGAAGCCCTTCTACTACTTCTGGGACGGCCGTACCTTCGTCTTCGCCAGCGAAATCAAAGCCATCCTCGAACACCCCGCCGTCTCGCCCCAATTCGAGGACTCGCTCCTCCCCGAGTACCTCTCATTCGGCTACATCTCCGAGGAACGCACCCTCTTCCGCGGCATCCGCAAGCTCATGCCCGGCCACCACCTCACGCTCGCTCTCTCCGGGCCCAACCCCCAACCCGTCATCGCCCAATACTGGGACATCCCCGACCCCCAACCCACCCCTGACGACGCTCACCGCGACGACGCCTCCTGGATCTCCGAGTGCCGCGACCGCCTCGAGCAGACCGTCCGGATGCGCCTCATGAGCGACGTTCCCCTCGGCATGTTCCTCTCCGGCGGTGTCGATTCCTCCGCCATCGCCGCGCTCATGAAGCGCAACTTCTCCGGCCCCGTCAAAACCTTCGCCGTCGGCTACCGCGAAGCCGAGTACAGCGAACTCTCCTACGCCAGCCACGTCGCCTCCGCCATCGGCACCGAACATCACGAAGTCGTCATCGGCAAAGACCAGTTCTTTAACGCCCTCCCCCGCCTCATCTGGCACGAGGATGAACCCATCGCCTGGCCCTCCAGCGTCTCCCTCTACTTCGTCTCCAAACTCGCCCGCGACCACGTCACCGTCGTCCTCACCGGGGAAGGCAGCGATGAGATGTTCGGCGGCTATGCCCGCTACCGCCACTTCTCCATGAATGAGCGCTACCTGCGCCTCTACCGCATCCTCCCCCGTGCCCTCCGCGCCGCCATTCGCGCCCGCGTCGCTACCTCCCCGCTCCTCTCCGCTTCGCTCCGCCGCAAGCTACAGCACACCTTCGTCGGCCGCTCCGAAGACCTCGAGTCCCTCTATCTCGATAACTTCTACTCCGCCTTCTCCGCCGCCGAACAGCGCGATCTCTTCAACCATCTCCCCCCGGCGTCGCCCTACGCCAACTTCCGCCACTACTGGGATGCCAAACCCGGCCTCTCCTCCCTCTCCCGCCTCCTCTTCACGGACCAGAAGACCTATCTCGTCGAACTGCTCATGAAGCAGGACCAGATGAGCATGGCCGCCAGCATCGAAAGCCGCGTCCCCTTCCTCGATCACGAATTCGTCGAGTTCTCCACCCGCGTCCCCGATCGCCTGAAACTCCGCAAGGGCGAGGGCAAGTACATCGTCAAGAAGGCCATCGAAGGCCTCGTCCCCAACGAAATCATCTACCGCAGGAAGATGGGCTTCCCCACGCCCCTCCGCGATTGGCTCCGCGATCCCTCCGCCGCCCGCCTCTTCGACATCATGCGCGCCAAAGATGGCTTGCTCGCCTCCTTCATCGACCCCGCCGCCCTCGATTCCCTCATCGCCGCCCAGACCTCCGGCCACCAGGACGCCACCGATTGCCTCTGGCGCCTTCTCACTCTCCAGGTATGGGGCGATATGTTCCTTACCGGGAAACGCGAACAGCGGTGGGAGGGCATCTTCCCCGCCGCCGGCCCCGCCCTATGAAAACGCTCTGGGTCAACAGCAACTTCATGCACCCCACCACCAAGGGTGGGCAGATCCGCACCTTCGAGATGCTGCGCCATCTCCACCGCCGCCACGAGATCCACTACGTCGCCATCGAAAACCCCTCCCAGCCCGAAGGCCCCGCCCGCGCCCACGAGTATTCCACCAAGTCTTACCCCTTCTCCTTTGCCGTCCCGTCCAAGTCCAGCCCCGCCTTCTACGCCCAACTCCTCAAGGGACTCGTCTCCCCCACCCCCGTCGCCGTCGAACGCTTCAACCCGCCCGGTCTGCGCGCCTTCCTCGCCGACCTCATCGCCCGTGAGAAATTCGAGTGCGCCGTCGTCGATCACCTCGCCCCCACCGCCTATTTCCCGCATCTCCCCCGCGCCATCCTCTTCCAGCACAACGTCGAAACCATGATCTGGCGCCGCCACGTCGAGCACGCCCCGAACCCCCTCCGCCGCTGGTACTTCCAGCAGCAGGCCGACCGCATGTTCCGCTACGAACGCCGCGTCTGCCGCGAATCCGGCCACGTCGTCGCCGTCTCCAAAACCGACGCTGATGAGATGCGCCGCCTCTTCGATCTCTCCCGCGTCACCGAAATCCCCACCGGCGTCAACATCGAGTACTTCCTGCCGCCCACCCCCACCCCCGCCCCCTCTGCCGATCTGGTCTTCGTCGGCTCCATGGATTGGCTCCCCAACGTCGATGGCGTCCTCTACTTCGTCCGCGAGATCCTACCCCTCATCCGCCGCCAGCGCCCCGAAACCACCCTCGCCATCGTCGGACGCACCCCGCCCCCCAAGATCGCCGATCTCGCCGCCGCCGATCCCGGCATCCGCATCACCGGCACCGTCCCCGATATCCGCCCCTGGCTCTGGAACTCCGCCGTCTCCATCGTGCCCCTCCGCATCGGCGGCGGCACGCGCCTGAAAATCTACGAAGCCATGGCCGCCAAAATCCCCGTCGTCTCCACCACCATCGGCGCCGAAGGCCTCACCGTCCATCCCCCCCGCGATATCCGCCTCGCCGATCAACCCGCCGAGTTCGCCCGCAACTGCCTCGAACTCCTCGCCAGCCCCGCCCTCCGCACCGAAATCTCCGCCGCCGCCTGGAATATGGTCAACGACCATTTCTCCTGGGACCACGTCTCCCGCTGCTTCGAAGACATCATGCGCTCCTTCACCAAAACCCGGTGACAGACGGAACGTTACATCGGTTTTTCCCCCTAGTCCACCCCAGTCCTTCATCCCCGGATTCATCCCGCCGCAATCGGCCATACCAAAACCCGGTGACAAAACCCGGTGACAGACGGAACGTTACATCAGTTTTTCCCCCTATTCCACCACCGCCCCGCAC
>CAIRBY010000218.1 GCA_903876865.1 uncultured Acidobacteriia bacterium | reverse complement strand
ATCGGCGTCGCCGTGGGACCCTTCAAGCCGACCCGCGTCATTTCCAGCGATGCAAACACATCGTCCGGAATCAGTTGGCCCTGCTCGACCAGCGCCCGCGCGCCTGCCTCCACGCGCTCCCATTCAATCGAGACGCCGGTCGCGTCTACCGCCCGTACGGTTGCTTCGGCGACTTCGGGTCCAATTCCGTCGCCGGGGATGAGTGTAATCAGATGGGCCATTACATCTATTATAAAGTGGGGGTGGAGTTGATACCCGACTGGTTCTCACAAAGACGCCAAATGGTCGATACCCAACTCCGCCGCCGCGGCATCCGCGACCAGCGCGTTTTGCAAGCCATGTCCCTGATCCCCCGCCACGAATTCGTCCCGCCCGAATCGCGCATCCTCGCCTACCAGGATGATCCCGTTCCCATTGCCGAGGGCCAGACCATCTCCCAACCCTACATGACCGCCCTCATGGCCGAAGCCCTGCAACTCCGAGGCTCCGAATCTGTCCTCGAAGTGGGCGCCGGCTCCGGCTACGCCTCCGCCGTGCTCGGCGAGCTCGCTGCCCACGTCATCGCCCTCGAGATCCGCCCTGCCCTCGCCCAATTCGCCCGCGACAACCTGCGCCGTACCCTCCGCGATCGCAACATTCAAATCATCACCGGTGACGGCTCACTCGGCTATCCCGCCGCCGCGCCCTACGACGCCATCTTCGTCGCCGCCGGCGCGCCCGATATCCCCGAGGCGCTCCTCGCCCAACTCAACGACCCCGCAGTGCTCGTGATTCCAGTCGGCGATCTCAAAGATCAGGAACTGCGCGTCGTCACCCAGCGCGCCGGGCGCATCGAATCGCGCGTGCCCACCCGCTGCCGTTTCGTCCCTCTGCGCGGGCAGGAGGGCTGGAACTAGATGCGCCTTCGCACCGCCAAAGACCGGCTCAAGATCGAGCACAGCATCATCGATGGCGTGCGGCCCATTCTGGAGGAGTTGCTCACCGCCACGCCCGAGATCCGTTCCATCATTCCCGGCGTCATCCGCCCCGTGCGCGACGCCCGCGGCAAGGTGAAGATGCGCGTCACCGTCCCCACCCAGAACGGCTGGAAGGCGATCGCCCTCTCCGCCGGCGCACGCCAGGAACTCTTCATCAGTACAGATCTCACCCAGGAACAGCTCGAAGCCGCATTCGCCAAAGCCGGCGCCGTGGTGGCTTAGCCCCAGTGGGACAGGCCATCGTTTTCCGTGGCCTGTCGCCCTCCGCCAACTGCCCCTCCTCCCTACTCCTCCTCGTCGAATTCCGCGTCCGGCTCGGGCAACACGTCACGCTCGCCCGCCATCCACACATACAACGTGGGCAGCAGGAAAATGCTCATCACCAGATCCGAAATCAGGCCGCCCACGATCACGATCGCAAACGGCCGCTGCGAATCGCTCCCGATGCCGTGCGACATCGCCGCCGGCAGCAGCCCCAGCGTGGCCACCAGCATCGTCATCATGATCGGCCGCAGGCGCAGCACCGCGCCCTCCACCGCCGAATCCTCGATGTTGTGCCCGCGCGCCCGCAGCTGATTGATGTACTCCAGCATGATCACGCCCGTCTGCACCGAGACGCCGAACAGCGCCAGAAAACCCACGCCCGATGACACGCTGAAGTTCGTATGCGTCAGCCACAGCGCCAGCAACCCGCCGATGCGCGCCAGCATCACGTTCACCATGATCAGTACGCCCCATTTGAACGAGCGGAACATGCTGTAGAGAATCATGAAGATGATCAGAATCGTCAGCGGCACAATCACCAGCAGCCGCGCTTCGGCGCGCTTCTGGCTCTCGTATTCGCCCTCCCAATCCAGGCGGTATCCGCGCGGCAGTTTCACCTTCGCGCCCACTTTGCGGATGGCCTCCTCCACCGCGCCGCCCAGGTCGCGGCCGCGTACGCTGTACTTGATCGCCACATACCGCTGATTGCCCTCGCGATAAATCTCAGACCCGCCGTCCCGCTCCTCGATCCTGCACAACTGCGCCAGCGAAACTCGCTCCCCCGTCGGCGCCAGCAGCCGGATATTCTCGAGCGCCTGCCTGGTATCGCGGAAGCGCGGCAGGTAGCGCATCACCAGGTCGTAGCGAGCTTCACCCTGCAATACCTGTGTCAGCGCATTCCCTCCCGCGGCCGTCTGCACCGCGTCCTGCACATCCGCCACGTTGATCTGGTAGCGCGCGGCCTGCGTGCGGTCCACCGTGAAGTTCTCGTTCGGCTGCCCCAGCACATGCAGCAATCCCAGATCTTCGATTCCCTTCACCCCGCGCAGCACATTCATGATCTCCGTGCCCTTGTCTTCCAGCACGCGCAGATCGTCGCCGTACACCTTCGTCGCAAGCTGCCCCTTCACGCCGCTGACCGCCTCCTCCATGTTGTCCGCGATCGGCTGCGAGAAGTTCCAGACCGCGCCGGGGATCTTCGAAATCTCCTTGTTCATGGCCGCGATCAGCTGCTCCTTGTCCTCGTGAAACTCGGGCCGCCACTGCTCCTTCGGCTTCAGGTCCACGAAGTATTCGGTGTTGAAAAAACCGGTCGTGTCGGTGCCATCGTCGGGCCGGCCCACCTGGCTCGTGCACTGCTTCACCTCCGGCCACGAACACAACAATACCCGCGCCTGATTCGATACACGCACGCCTTCGGTATACCCGGTACTCGGCGCCAAAGTGCCGCGCACCCACAGCGCGCCCTCATCCAGGTGCGGCAGAAACTCGGAGCCGATCAGGCCGCCGAACAGCAGGTAGAGCGTCACCGCCAATCCGGCCACGCCGCCCGCCACCGTCACGAAGCGCAGCCGGATCGCGATCCGCAGCGCCGCGCGGTAGAGCGCCGTCAGCCACACCATGATCGGGTTGTGCCACTCCTTCGTGCCCTTGGGGAAAAGCAGGCTCGCCAGCGCCGGCGCGATCAGCATCGAAAACACGATCGCTCCCAGCAGCGCGAACGCCACCGTCCACGCCATCGGCTTGAAGAGCCTGCCCTCCACCCGTTGCAGCGTGAAGATCGGCAGGTACGCCGTGATGATGATGCCGATTGCGTAGAAGACCGGGCGCTGCACTTCGTGCGCCGCGTCGAAGATCTTCTGCTTCGGCGAGCGCGTGTCGTCGCGCCGGCTCAAGTGGCGCACGATGTTCTCCACCATCACCACCGTGCCATCCACCACCATGCCGAAATCCAGCGCGCCCAGTGAGAGCAGGTTCGCCGGAATGCCTTTCAGGTTCAGGCACGTCGCCGCGAAGAGCAACGAAAACGGAATCGTGAGCGCCACGATGATCGCGCCGCGCACGTTGCCCAGGAACAGCAGCAGCACCAGCACCACCAGCAGAATGCCCTCCCTCAGATTGTGCAGCACCGTCTCCGTGGTGAAGTGAACCAGATCGCTGCGGTCGATGAACGGCTCGATCTTCACGCCCGGCGGCAGGATGTGCTCGTTCATCTCCTGCACCTTTTTGTGAATGCCCTGCAGCGCCGTGTCCGCGTCCGCGCCCTTGCGCAGCAGCACGATGCCGGAAACCACATCGTCGTTATCCACGATTCTTCCATCGTCGCGGCGGATCGCGCGCGCGAATTGCCCCAGCCGGATCTTGGGACCCTGCGCCACCACCGCGATATCCTTCACCCGCAGCGGCGTGCCGCCTTTCGCCAGGATCACCGTATTCTCGATATCGCGGACCGTCTTCACCAGCCCCACTTCGCGGATGTTGATCTGCTGCAGGCCCGCCTCGATGAAGCTCCCGCCGGCGTTGGCGTTGTTGGCCGTCAGTTGCTGCTCCACCTGCGCCAGGCTCAGGCCGTAGCTGATCAGCTTCGTCGGGTCCACCCGCACCTGGTATTCGCGCGTCGGCCCTCCGAAACTCGCCACGTCCACCACATTCGGCACCGCCTTGAAGTTCTTCTCCACCACCCAGTCTTCAATCGATTTCAGCTCCATCACGTCATACGCCGGATTGGTGGAGTGAAGCGTGAAGAAGTAGATCTGCCCCACCGGGCTCCAATCCGTTCCCATCTGCGGCGTCACTCCGGTGGGCAGCGTCACCTGCGCCAGTCGCTCCAGCACGCGCTCCCGGTTCCAGGCGTCGTCCGTGTCATCGTCGAATATCAGCTTCAGGTCCGAGAGCCCGAAGAGCGAAAACGAACGCAGGTGGGTCTCGCCGGGAATTCCGTTCATCACCGTCTCCAGCGGAATCGTCACCTGCTGCTCGATCTGTTCGGCGGAGATGCCCGGCCACTGCGTGATGATCTCCACGTAGTTGTTGGCCACATCGGGATACGCCTCCACCGGAAGCTGATGGAAGCTGATGCCTCCCCACACAAACAACAGCAGCGCGGCCGTGAGCACCATGAAGCGGTTTTCGAGGGCGAAATCGACCAGCTTGCGGATCATCTATTGCTCCACCGTGTTCTGAAAGACCAGCGCATTGGAGATGACGCTGCCTCCCGGCGCGAGCCCGGTCACAATCTCCTGCAGGTTGCCCGGCAGCATGCTTCCGGTGGTGACTGCCTGCCGGCGGAAGCGCCCGTTCCCCGTGGGCGTGTAAACCCATTCGCGATCGTGCAGGTGCAGGATCGCGCTCGCGGGCACGGTGGCGCGGTGTTCCGCCGTCTGCCCGTGGAACGTGGCCGTGACAAACATCCCGGTGCGCATCAGCCCCGGATTCTCCACCTCCAGCCGCACCTTCGCCGTGCGGACGCTCGGGTCCACAACCGGCAGGATGTTGCCGATGCGCGCCTTCCACACCCGCTCGGGATACGCCGTGAGGCGAATCTCCGCGTACTCGCCCACGTGCACCTGCGCCATGTTGTTCTCATACACGTCGCAGACGACCCACACGCGCGACAGATCGGAAATCGTGAACGGGTTCGGCGCCGTCAGCGCCTGCACGCCAGAGGAAGTAGTGATCTGCTGGTCCGTGATCACGCCCGCGATCGGAGCGAAGACGCTGACGATCCCCGATGGGTGATCCAGGTCGGACCCCAACTGCCGCAGGTGCTCGGTAGTGGTGTCCACATCCACCAGCGCGTTATCCTCCGTGGTCTGCGCAATTTCCAGAGCGCTCTTGGGGATCGCGCCATCTTCGAAGAGCAGCTTCGCGCGATCCAGTTGGAGCCTGGCCAGTTGTTCGTTCCTGACTGCCTTGCGATAGTCCGAGTAGGCTCCGGAGATATCGGTGCTGCGGACCTTGAAGAGCAGTTGGCCCTGCTGCACCGCATCGCCCAGGCGCGCGTGAATCTCCACCACGCGCCCGGTGGCGAGCGAGGGCACCGGCACCTGCCGCGATACGTCGGGAGTGACCACGCCGGTCACATTCAATTCCGGCGCGGCCACGCGCTCGCCCGCCGTAGCCAGCGGGAAGCGCTCCGGGTGCTCCATCTGAAAGTTGTTGGCGTCCAGATCCGGCTCCACCGTTGCCGGCGCCGGACCGGTGCCGTTGCCGGCGGGCTCCGCGGCTCCCCGTTTAGCGCATCCGCCGGTCAATAGGATCATCCCCGCGCACAGGGTCAGCGCGAGCATAGTCCGGGCGAGTAGTGAGTAGCGAGTCATTGCAGAACCTCCCGTCCCGCGGCCAGGTTCATCTGTGCCGCGGCGGTCAAATAGGCGCCAATCAGATTGAGATACGCCAGCCGGGTATCCCGGTAGGCCTTCTCCGCATCCAGAAAATCCAGCAACGAGGCGCCGCCGTTCTGGTACGCAATCGTGATGCGGTTGCGGTTGTCCTCCGCCAGCGGCAGATACTTCGCCTGGTAGGGCTTCAGCAGAGTGACCGCTTGAATCAAGGTCCAGTAGGCCGAATCGATATCGCTGAACACCTGTGCCTGGGCGGCATCGCGCAAGCGTTCGTTGCGCCCGATATCGATCTGCGTGCGCGCCTTCTCTCCCTGGTTGCGATCGAAGATCCGCAGCGGGATCGAAACGCTGGCGCCCACCGTGTTGTAATCGTACGGATTGTTGAAAGAGGGGTTGTGCGTGACCCACGCGCTGAACGTCGGGTCCGCGGAGCCGTTGGCCACAGCGAGGCGGTGGCTGGTCTTCGCCAACTCCACGCTCTGCGCGGCGGCCTTCAGGTCCGGGCGGGCTTCCAGGGCGATCGCGCGGAACTCCTCGAGCGGCTGCAACTCACCCCTGAAATCGAAGGGCCCGGTGACGTCGAACTGCTCCAGCGGCGTGCGGTCGTTGAGCAGCATCAGAAGCTGGATTTTCGCCGTCCGCAGGTTCACCATCGCGGTCTCGAAATCGGATTCGAATTGGACCCGCTGCAACTCCAGCCGGTTCAGGTCCACTCGCGCCAGATCTCCGGCTGCAAAGCGCGCGCGGTTCACCCCCAGTTCCCGGTCCCAGTACGCCAGATTGTCCTTCGCATTCCGCAGCACCGCCTTCGCCTGCAGCGTCTGCACAAACGCGCTGCGCAGAGTGAACACCAGGCCGCGCTCCTGATCCAGATAAGTGGATTCGGCCACCGCGGTGGCTTCCTTCGCCTGGTCCCGCCGCAGTTCGCGCTTCTGCTGGCGCTCGTGCAGGTAGCTGACGCCAGGGGAAAGCTGCGTGCCCGCGAACGGGCGCCACACGCCATCGTGACGCGAGAGTTGCGTGCCGTCCGTGGACAGGGTGAAATCCGGATTGGGCCTGAGGTACGCGGTGATCTCCGCGGCCTTCAATTCGTCCACGCCCATTCTGGCGGCGCGCAGGTTGGGATTGGCCCTCTCGAACCGGGACTTGACCTGCTGCCAGTCGAGCGCGGTCTGGGCGGGCAGGCGCACGGCTGTCACGGCAATCGCCACCAGCGCCGGGCACACTACCTTTCTGAATGCGGGACTCTTCATAAGTTCGTTAGGTTCGATCTCGAATGTAGCCCGGGCGCGGCGGGCCGGCCACTGATCTTGCCGCCAATCCGCGAATCGTTCGACTCGCTGCCTGAGCCGCTCGATTACTCCGCCACTCGAACGCACAGGGGGCCCGATCTTTCGGCCGAAGCTCTTGGCACTGCCGGCGTTTGGCCCTACCATGCGAAGGATGTACATGGATCCAACCCCGGTCCGCGAGAGTCTGCGCCTTGTCCTGCTGGACGATCACGCGCTCCTCCGCGAGAGCCTCGCCCGCCTGCTCGCGGCGGAGCCGGATTTTGAACTGGTGGCGGCATGCACCACGCAGGCGGAAGCCATGCGCCACCTCAAGAGCGCGGAGGCGGATGTGATCCTGGTGGATTGCCGCATGGCCCGGGAGTTCATCCCCGCGGCTCGCAAGGCGCGATGCACTGGAAAAGTTCTGGTGCTCGCCAGGGACCTGAATGCCGGCGATTCGGCGCAACTGCTGAAGTGCGGAGCCTCGGGCATCTTCCTCGATTCCGATTCCTCAGCCCGTCTCGTGCAAGCCATCCGCCTGGTGGCGAACGGCGAGGCGTGGGTGGATCAAAAGGTGCTGCGGTTCCTGGCGGAACGCTATCCGCCGGGCGACTCTCCCTGGCGATGCAGCCTCACCGGGCGGCAGCAGGAGGTGCTGAGCTGCGTGTTGGATGGCTCTTCCAGCCGCGCCATCGCCAGCCACCTGGGCGTCACCGAATCGGCCGTGAAAGCGACGCTGCAACAGTTGTTCGGCAAGGCAGGCGTCCGCACCCGCAGTCAGCTCGTTCGGGTGGCGTTGGAAGCACCGCGCGTATCGCCACACTCATCGCCACACTCATCGCCACACCCAGCGCCGCTACCTGCGGAGCCGGGCTATCAGGCCAAGAGCGCGTAGCTGCGCCGAATCGAGTGGTTAATCTTTCGATTACCGGCGGAATCCGCGGCCTGTGGAAGCTACAGCAGGTCGCGGTATTGTTCGAGCGCTTCGCGCACCAGTTGGGCGCGGGTGCGCACGTTGGTCTTGCCGAAGAGTTGCTGCAGCGTATTCTTTACCGTGCTCTCGGAGATCTCCATGCGCGCCGCGATCTCTTTGTTAGAGAGCCCCTGCACCACCAGACGCAGCACGCCGAGTTCGCGGCCCGAGAGCGCCGCGCGTTCGGTTGCGTCGGAAGCCGCCGCAGGCGAGCCGTTGCCCGAGGACTCACTGCCGGTGTCCACGATGATCGCGGCGACCTTCGGCGCGGGCCCCTCTTTGTAGGTGGAGAACCAGACATCGGCGGTGAAGGATTCTCCGTTGCCGCGGTGGCCGCGGCACTGCATGGTCGCACGGAATTGCGGCGCCTCTTCCCAGCGCAGGGCGTGGTGCAGCTCGGGCAGAAAGGCGGAGATCGGGTTGCCCAGCAGCGTGCCGTCGCGCGGCGCCATCATGGCCACGGCAGCCTGATTGGCCAGCTCGATGAAGCCGCGCTCATCCACCGTCACGATGGCCGCGGGACTGGTCTCCACCAGGGCTTTCAGTCGCACTTGGCCCTGCAGGGTGAGGCGGCGGTTGCGCACCAGTTCCGCGACAAAGAGCCCGCACCCGGCCAGCGCCAGCGTCTCGAACGAGAGGCGGACGGGGGAGCGTTCCAGGGAACTGAAAACTTCGGCCAGCACGGCGCAGCCCGCGCCGAGCAGCGCGATCACCCGGCGCGGCAGGAAGCCCGCGGCCAGCATGATCGGGAACAGATAAAGCACGCCGAAAGCGACGAAGGGCTTCGTCCACCAATCGGCCAAAGCGATCACTGCAATTACCACGCCGCTCGATAACAGGACCGGCGTTCGATTCGGTTCTTCCCAGGCTCGTTCCAGGCGCCACATAGGTCGCGGTCAGGGACAATTATCCCATCCCCGCCGCGCTCGCCCGCCACATCTAACGGTCAACCGAAAGATACTAAGCCGCGCTACGGCCTTCCACAATCTGGCGCGCGTGACGTGCCGCATGCGCGGCCACGATCAGCACCATCTCGTGAGTGGAGACCGCGCCGAAGGCCGGATGCTCCACGCTGCGGCAGCGCAGATCCCACTCGCACGCGCCCACCCAGCGCATGCAGCGTTCGCGCGCGGTGAGGAAGCCGGCCAGGGCCTCCCGCAGATCGGCGTAGCGTCCGGTGGGGTGTACCGCCTCGGGCGCTTCCACCTTCCTGCCGCGCGCCGCGATCATCTCGTAGAGGACCGGTTCACGCTCGCGGCTCATCTCCGCTTCCATCACCGTGCTGTCGGCCTGCATGCGGCGCAGCAGGCGCGTCTCCACCGTCGCGACGTGCTCCACGCATTGCAGCGCGCTCCATCCGCCGCCGGCGGGCGGTGCGGCGGCCTGCGCGTCCGTCATTCCTTCCACCGCGGCCGCCAGTTCGTCACGCCCGGCCGCGAGCCGGTCCAGCAACACTTCCCGATCGTTCATCGCACCCTCCCGATGTGCAGGGCGACGATGCCGCCCGTGAGATATTCAAAGCCGACCTCGGCGAAGCCCGCCCGCCGCATCATCTCCACCAGTTCCGGCGCGCGCGGGAATTTGCGCACGGATTCCGGAAGGTACGTGTAGGCGTCGCGCGAGCCGGAAAGCGCCCCGCCGATCACGGGCAGGATGCGCCGCGAATAGAAATTGTAGAGGGCGGCGAAGGCCGCGTTGGGGGGCGTGGAAAACTCCAGGATCGCCGCCATGCCGCCCGGCCGGAGCACGCGCCGCATCTCGGCGAGGCCGGTCTCGTAATTCGCCAGATTGCGAAAGCCGAAGGCCACGGTCAACAGATCGAGCGAGGCGTCGCGCAACGGCAGTTGCATCGCGTCCGATTCGAACACCACGGCGGCGGTGCGGCGGGCAGCGATCTTGCCGTTCGCCGCCACCAGCATGGGATGGCAGAAATCGCTGCCCAGAATGGGTTTGCCGCTCTTGGCGAGCGCCAGCACCAGGTCGCCCGTGCCGCAGCAGATATCCAGCACGCGCGCCTCGGGCCGCGCCAGAATCTCATGCGCGCGCTTGACGGTGTGGGAGCGCCAGTAGCGATCGATATTGAAGCTCAACAGGTGATTCGCCAGATCGTAGCGATGCGCCACCCTGCCGAACATTCCGCGCACCCACTGCGCCGCCTCGCGTTCGTTGCGTGCGCCTTCGGGAGTGGTGCCAGCGGGCGTGCTCATGGAAGGGCGGCCTGAATTGCGGCCATCACCAGCTCTTCCGGGACTCCGGAGACCAGTTTGACCTCGCCGATCCGCACCGGCAGCACGAAGTGCACCTTGCCCTGCACGGTCTTCTTATCGTGCACCAGGCGGCCCAGCAGGTTCTCCGGCGCAATGCCCTGCAGAGAGGGAATCGGGCCGTAGGCATCGATCATGGCGCGCATGGTGGCGCCATCGGGATCGGCGAAGGTGTCCATCGCCTCGCCCAGGTTCACGGCTGCCTGCATGCCCCACGCCACCGCTTCGCCGTGCAGGAAGCGCTGGTAGTGCGTTTCGGCTTCGAGCGCGTGGCCGAAGGTGTGGCCGAAGTTGAGAATCTTGCGCACGTCGTTTTCGCGTTCGTCGCCAGAGACCACCTCGGTCTTCATGCGCACGCTCTCGGCGATGATGTGATCCACCGCGGCGGCTTCGCGCGCCAGCACGCCGGCGCTGTTGGCCACCAGATAGTGGAAGAGTTCCTTCTCGCGGATGATGCCGGCTTTGAGAACCTCGTAGAGCCCGGCGCGGTATTCGCGCTCCGGCAGCGAGCCGAGAATCGCCGGATCGATCAACACCGCGAGCGGCTGATGAAAGCTGCCGATCAGGTTCTTGCCGCTCACCAGATTCACGCCGGTCTTGCCGCCGACCGCCGCATCCACCTGCGCCAATAGCGTGGTGGGGATCTGCAGCACGGGGATGCCGCGCATGAAGATGGCGGCGAGGAAGCCTGCCATATCCGTGACGATGCCGCCGCCGTAGGCGATCACCATGCTGGAACGGTCCGCGCCGCGCTGCACCATCTCTTCGGCCAGCGCCTCCACCGGCGCCAGGCGCTTCTGGTCCTCGCCGCCGGGTAGATGCAGCACTTCGTACGCGCACTCCCGCAGCGCTGCCTGCAAGGGCGCGCCGGCGTGCCGCCACACATCTTCGGTGGTGACGACGAAGACTTTTCCGGATTTCGGGGGAATGTGTTTCGCCGCTTGCCCGATGGCGCCGCGCTCCACAACCGTGGGGTAGGAGCAGTGCGGCGTGACAACGTGAAATGTGGGCATTCACCCTTTTTACCATGCCGCTTTTGCCGTTGTTTCCGGCAGGACGGCGGAAGTGCCCCTGTTATGCTGGCAGTAGCAGAAGCTCGCCATGTGCTACAGGTGGCGTTGCGGATGGCGTGCCGCGACCTGGAAGTCACTTTTACAGAGTGATTTGGAGCAGTGCGGTAAAATAGAGTTACACACACAATGCGAGACAAAATACGTTCGACCACGGTGATCTGTGTCCGCCGTGACAATAAAGTGGTCATGGCCGGGGATGGACAGGTGACCCTGGGCAGCGAAGTGCTGAAGAGTTCCGCGCGCAAATTGCGCCGCCTCTACAACGATAAAATTCTGGCGGGCTTTGCCGGTTCCACGGCGGATGCCTTTGCGCTCTTCGCGCGCTTCGAATCGAAGCTGGAACAGTTCAACGGCAACCTGGCGCGCTCGGTGGTGGAACTGGCCAAGGAGTGGCGCACGGACCGCGTCTTGCGGCATCTGGAAGCGCTGCTGCTGGTTTCCGACACGAAGAGCACCTATCTGGTGAGTGGGAATGGCGATGTCATCGAGCCCGATGAGGGGATCGTGGCGATCGGTTCGGGCGGCCCCTTTGCCACCGCCGCGGCGACCGCGCTGCTGCGGAATACCAAGCTTTCCGCCCGGCGCATCGTCGAGGAATCCATGAAGATTGCCGGCGAGATCTGCATCTACACCAATGACAACGTGACCTACGAGGAGCTCGAATAGCATGGTAATTTATCTGCCCGGCCAGAACGTGGATGAGGAGCCTCTGCTGGACGAACTGACTCCGCGAGAGATCGTCCGCGAACTCGATAAGCACGTGGTCGGGCAGGCGGAGGCCAAGCGGGCAGTCGCCATCGCGCTGCGCAACCGCATCCGCCGCCAGAAACTGCCGCCCGAAATGGCCGAAGAGGTGATGCCCAAGAACATCCTCATGATCGGTCCCACGGGTGTGGGCAAGACCGAACTGGCGCGGCGCCTGGCGCGCCTGGCAAACTCGCCGTTTTTGAAAGTGGAAGCCAGCAAGTTCACCGAGGTTGGCTATGTGGGGCGCGATGTGGAATCGATGATCCGCGACCTGGTGGATATTTCGATCGACATGGTGCGCGAAGAGCGCCTGGACGAAGTGGCCGACCGCGCCGAGGTCAATGCCGAAGAGCGCCTGCTGGACCTCTTGATGCCGCCGGTGCCGGAACCGACCGAGAGCGTGGAGCGCACGCGCGAGAAGTTGCGCGAACGCCTGCGCGAAGGCAAGTTGGACGAGCGCCTGGTGGAATTGGAAGTCAAAGACCGCGCGCCTTCTTTTGAAATCACGGGCAACAACGGCATGGAAGAGATGGGCATCAATCTCAAAGACATGTTGCCCAACCTCTTCGGCCAGAAGACGCGCAGCCGCAAAATGCGCGTGGCCGAGGCGCTGGATTATCTGGTGCAGGAGGAAGAATCCAAGCTGATCGATATGGATCAGGTGACGCGCGCCGCGCTGGAACGCGTGGAATCGAGCGGCATCATCTTCCTGGACGAGATCGATAAAATCGCCGGCCGCGAAAGCGGGCACGGTCCCGATGTGAGCCGCGAAGGCGTGCAGCGCGACATCCTGCCGATTGTGGAAGGCACCACCGTCAACACGCGCTACGGCTTCGTGCGCACGGATCACATTCTCTTCATCGCCGCGGGCGCGTTCCACGTCTCCAAGCCGAGCGACATGATCCCGGAATTGCAGGGGCGTTTCCCCATCCGCGTGGAGCTGAAATCGCTCACCGTGGAGGATTTCATCCGCATTCTGAAAGAGCCGAAGAACGCGCTCTCCAAGCAGTACACGGCCCTATTGGAGACCGAAGGCATCAAGCTGATTCTGGCGGACGATGCGCTGGAAGAGGTGGCGAAGTTCGCGGCGCAGGTGAACGAATCCAGCGAAAATATCGGCGCGCGGCGGCTGCACACCATCATGGAGAAGTTGCTCGAAGAGGTCTCTTTCGCCGGTCCGGATTTGAAGAAGAAGACGGTGCGGGTGGATGCCGCGTACGTACGCAAGCAGCTCGCGGACATTGTGAAAGACCAGGACCTCAGCCGGTACATTCTGTAGCGGGGCGGGACATCTTGTTTTGGCGCCCCACGTCCGCCGGACCGGCATGAAGCCGCCTAATGCCGCTTGAATGAGTGTCGGCGCCAAATTTCGCAGGACCTGGTGGGGCGGACGCCCTCGTCCGCGCGGGACCCCCTGCTCCCGCTCTTCCAACGAAGGATCAGATGCCGGCGACGAAAGGCCGACGAGGGCGTCGGCCGCGATTGTCAGACACGAGCCGGGGGGACCGCCCCACGAAAGGCCAGTACACCTGTAAATTGGCTTATTTAAGTGGCATTGGGCGTTTCCGGCTGCCCACCGGCTACGCCCGCGGAGTTGGCAGGCGGAACCGCCCGCCCTACCATCGAAGCGAGCGGCATGGCATGCGGGAGCGGGTCTAATGTTGCGGTTCGATGTGGACGACTTCGCTGCTGTAGGGCGTGGGCAGCATCACGCGGAAGCCATTCGCCATTAACTGCGCGCCGCTCTGCGAGTAGACGCTGGGGGAGATCTCAAACCACACGGTATAGCGCTGGGCCGGGTTGAGACCCTGCGGCCGGAACAGGTACGTGGGGCCGCTGGAAGCGGCGCGGGTGACCACGGCGATGGCCGTATCGCTCGCGGCGTTGTAGCTCTGGATCACATCCGTGGCATTGGCGCCCGGGGCCAGAATGTGGAAGACCTTGCCGCCGGAAATATCGGTGCGCTGGTTCTTGTAGTTCTGCACCTGGTCTTTCAGGAACGCGATCTGGCTGTTGGGCAGATCGGCCAACTGGCTCATCAGCACCCAGGGGCCGCCGAAGCGGTAGCTGTGAGTCGCGTAGGGCGTGAAGCCGTCCGATTGCGGCATGTAGCGTTCGGCGTAGCGGGGCGGGAAGGGGAAGGTGGCGC
Organism: uncultured Acidobacteriia bacterium; assembly: GCA_903876865.1. Classification (GTDB taxonomy): domain Bacteria; phylum Acidobacteriota; class Terriglobia; order Bryobacterales; family Bryobacteraceae; genus Solibacter. The sequence continues at coordinate 3,586 of CAIRBY010000218.1, read as the reverse complement.
CATAGACTGCGCTGCGCGAGGGCAGCGCGCCGGAGGCGTCATTGGTGATCGACGTGACATAGCTCTTCACCATGTTGAACGTCATCATGTTGCCGCCGTTCTCGCAGTTTTCCCAGTAGACGTTGGGGCGAGCCTGCTGGATGGCCGCCACCACGGCGTTGATGCCCTCCACGGCGTTGGCGTAATTGCTATCGGCCGGGTCGTGGGTATGAGTGGTCTTGGTGCACTGCTTCACCATGTTCTGGCCGTCTTGCAGAATCCAATCCACGTGATACTCGTCGATCATGCGGATGGCCTCCTGCACCAGCCAGTCCTGGGTGGGCTTGTTGGAGAGGCAGAGGGGGGAAGCGTTGAAATAGGAGCTTGAGTCCGTGGCGGTCCAATCCGGATTCGCCTGCAGCACGGGGCTGCTGGGGTCGGCTTCGGCGAGCGCGAAGTGCAGGCCGAACTTCATGCCGAGCGAGTGGACGTAATCGGAGACCGCGCCCAGGCCGTTGGGGAACTTGGCCGGGTCGGCATACCAATCGCCGATTCCGCGCGCCCAGCCCAGATCCACGATGAAGAGTTGGACACCGATAGCGGCAGCGGCATCGGCGTTGCGCCGCAGCAGTTGTTCGCTGAGTTGCTGTCCGTACGCCCACGAGTCCCAGGAGACGTAGGGGAAGGTGGAGGAGTCCGGCGCCGGTTTGGCCAGAATCGACTCGGCGAAGCGTTGCGTACGGAAGCCCGCTTCATCCCAATCGCCGTGGAAGAGACCGAGAAAGGCGTTGGGCGTCTGGAATTCGTTGAAGGGGTCCACGGGATGGTTGAGGTTCAGGACCGTGGAGCTGAACTGCACGTAGCCCTTGGCGCCATCCTGCTTGACGGTGGTTTTGGTGCGGCCATCGAACTCCCAGCCGGCGAAGAGGCCGCGCTGATTGCCGTCCCGCAGCGCCATCCAGCCGCATTGCTGCCCATCGGCGCCGGAGTAGACTTCCACGGAGGTACCGCCGGTATCGAGCAGGCTCTGGAGCGGTTGAAAATCCTGGACCTTGGTGGCCACGCTCCACTGGTTCACGCGGAATGCGGTGTAGCGCTGGCCCAGATCGGCGAAGGTCCACGGCACCATGTTGATCCAGGTGACATGGTTGGTGGTGGAGGTCAGGTTCTTGTACTTGAGGCTGTAGCGCAGCACCGGCTGCTTGTCGTACATCTCGAAGATCACGGTGATCTGCGCGCGGCCTTTTAAGTCCTGCAGCACGATGAACTGGCGGATTCCGCCGGGAGCGATGCTCTGGGCATACTGCGCCACCAGCATGAATTGCGTGTTGGCGTCGAAGATCGCGTGATCGGTCTGGAGGCGTACAGGAGAAGTGGGGCGATTGGCTGCGGCGGCCCACTGATCGCCGGATTGCAGGTCTGCAATCTGTTGGGTGAGGAAATAACCGTCCGGGGTCAGCTGAAACGAAGCGCGAACCCAGCCGTTGGTCAGGGACCACACGTTCTGGTTCGGGTCAAAATCCGATTGCGCACCGGCAACGGCGAGACCAGCCAGCAACGTCGTACTTAGAAATATCCCCGATAAACGCATAAGACCATGTCCAAATATATTGGACGTTACTTTATTGAACCCCGTTTACGGGAAAAGTTGGTGGAGCTTTGATTAAAACTGCGTAAGCATTTGTAACCAAGGCAGTTCTAATGTACTTTAGCGATATCTCTATGGTTAGTTTTGGCTTGATAGCCGGATTTGACTAAGTGCTTGCCGATTTCATCCGCGATCATGACGGAGCGATGACGACCGCCGGTGCAGCCGAAGGAAATCGTCAGGTAGCTCTTGCCTTCGCGGATGTAGTGCGGCAGCAGGTACACGAGCAGGTCGGAGATTCTGCTCATAAATTCCGCGGTCTGGGGGAATGACCGGATGTACTTTGCCACACCCGGATTCTTGCCGGTCAAATTGCGGAATTTGGGGATGTAATTCGGGTTGGGCAGAAAGCGCACGTCGAATACCAGATCGCTATCGGGCGGAACTCCGTCACGGTAGCCGAAGCTATTGACATAGATCATGATGTCGGATTGACCGCGGCTGCCGCGAAAGCGTTCGCCGATGAAATCCCGCAACTGGTGGACGGTGAACTTACTGGTATTGATGATCAGGTCCGCCATGGCGCGGATGGGGGCGAGTTGTTCGCGTTCGGCGTGAATGCTGTGGGTGACAGAGGTGCCGGCGCCGAGCGGATGGGGACGGCGGGTTTCACTGAAGCGGCGGAGGATGGCGTCATCGTCCGCGTCCAGGAAGATCAGGCGCGCGGTGACGCTCTCGCGGATGCCGGCGAAGACCTTGGGGAAGGTCTTCAAGCCGGCGCCTTCGCGAATATCCACTACCAGAGCCGCCGCCTGAATGCTGGGATTCTGACAGGTGAGCTCTGCGAACTTGGGAATCAACGCCACCGGGAGATTATCCACGGAGTAGAATCCCAGGTCTTCGAGCGCCTTCAGGACGGAGCCCTTCCCGGATCCGCTCAAACCGGTGATGACGACCAGTTCCGGTTTGTGCGGTGCGGGGAGTTTGGGGGCGGCGGCTTTTTTACGCGGCATAGGGGTAAGGGTGCGGGTTAGGTCTCGACCAGATCGAAGTGGCCATCGCGGCGGCGCAGCAGAACGCTGACGTTGCCGGTTTCGGCGTTGCGGTAGACCAGATAATCACGGGTTTTGTCCATTTCCAGGACGGCTTCTTCCACGGTCATCGGCTTGCGCTTCTTGTGCTGCTCCACGTGGTAAATCTGGCCGGCGGCTTCGGCTTCGGTGACAGCCGGTGTGACTGCGTCTTTCTCCGGCAGCGTCTTGCGCGGCGCGCGTTTGGCGTCACGGAACTTGGTGACTGCCTTGACGCATTGCTTCTCCAGTTTATCGGCCGCGGAGTGAATGGCGGTGAACAAGTCCGTGTCGGCGCCGGCGCCGATCAGCTTGTGATTGTAGTAATTCACCGTCACCTCGGCGTGATGCAGGTGACGCTCAAGCGAGAGCACGACGTGCGCTTCGGCGAGGCGTTTCCCGTCCAACAGCCTGCCGATTTTGGCAAATCGCGCCTCCACCTTCTTCAACTGCGCTGGAGCCAGTTCTACTTGCCTTCCCGTGTATGTGATCTTCATGAACCACCTCGGAGGGGCCAGCAAAATCCCCTGTTCTCTTTATAGCGCGAATACGGGAGCGTGGATACGGTCAAGCGCGAGGCGGTTGGCGGCGCTAGTTTGGGTGCGGCGCGACTCTAGTTTGAATGTGGCGCTACGACGACGATCATGAACGTGCCGGCCTTGGTGGAGGACTTGCCCTCCGCGGTCTGCTCGTATTGGGCGGTGGGCAGGTAGAGTTTGTGCGCCAGCGGGTCCAAACCCATGGTTCTGGCGCCCGGCGGCGTCTTCACGGTCTGCACGATGGCGAACTTCCCGGGCGCGGTTTCGGCAGCCACGGCGAGCGACCCGTCGCGGCAACTGGCGAAGGCCTGGCCGCGGTCCAACTGGATGGCATCGACGCTTTCGCCGATGGGGAGGCCGGAGAGGATCCGCCCATCCCCGGTGCTCATGACGATCAGCTTCTGGGGCTT
>CAIRBY010000217.1 GCA_903876865.1 uncultured Acidobacteriia bacterium | reverse complement strand
CGGGCAGGCTTTCGGAAAGTATGTGAACCAGAAATTCGGCGCACACCACGCCACCACCATCGTGCCTCTGTGCGGCCACAACGCCCGCTGCATGTTCACCGCCGAGATCGCGCTACCGCTACTCTTCCCCAAACAATAGACATGCTCGAAACCATTCATCCCGGCGCTGCGGCGCCCGACGCTAAAGTTGCCGTCTTCGATTTCGATGGCACTCTCTCGCTCATCCGCGCCGGGTGGGTGGACATCATGGTACCCATGATGCTCGAAGTGCTCACGGCACTCGGCACCGGCGAAACCGAGGAGCAACTCCGCGAAGTGGTCGAACCCTTCATCTGGCGGCTCACCGGAAAAGATACCCTTTACCAGATGATCGCCCTAGCGGAGGAAGTGACATTGCGCGGCGGCACGCCGCTCGCCGCCAACGTCTACAAAGACCAGTTTCTTTCGCGCCTTTACGCCGTCTCTCACGTGCGCATGGAACAACTCCGCAGTGGTGCCGCCTCCCCGGATGAGTACCTCGTGCCGGGGTCGCGCGCGATGCTCGAAGAGCTGCGCGCCCGCGGTATCACGCTCTTTCTTGCCAGCGGCACAGACGATGTTCATCTCAAGCAGGAGGCCGATCTGCTCGATATCAGCCGCTACTTCGATGGCGGCATCTACGGCGCACTCCCCGATCCCACCGCCTTCTCTAAGCGGATGCTCTTCGAACGGATCGTCACCTCGCCCGGCATGCGCCCCGAGTATCTGATCGGCTTCGGCGATGGCCCCGTGGAGATTCAGGAACTCAAGAAACTCGGCGCGGTTGCCGTGGGGCTTGCCACCGATGAACCCGAATGCCGGGAAGCCTGCGAGTGGAAGCGCCGCAACCTGATCGCCATCGGCGCGGATTACATCATCCCCAACTATCTTTGCCGTACGGCGCTACTGCCGTTACTCTTTGCCAACCATGAGCCAATATGAACTCTTCGACCGCTCCCGCCTGCTGGTAAAGCCGCTCGCGGAACGCGCTAACGACCTCCACCTGGACCGCTGGCTCGCGCTCGGCGATCCCACACCGGAGTTCACGCATCCCGACCTGCCCGCCCTGGCAGCCAAACTGACCGCCGCCCGCGAAGCCGGCGCCGCGCGCATTCTGATGATGGGCGCGCACGTGCTGCGCGCGGGCGTGAACCGCCATATCATCGACCTGGTGCAACGCGGCTTCATCGACCACATCGCGATGAATGGCGCGGGCGCGATTCACGATTACGAACTCGCACGCCTGGGCGCCACCACCGAGAGCGTCGATCGCTACATCAAGACCGGAGAATTCGGCCTCTGGCAAGAGACCGGCGAACTCAACGATTGGATCGTCGAAGCCGCGGCCAAGAATCTCGGCCTGGGTGAAAACGTGGGCCGCCGGATCGCGGAAAGCGATTACGCATACCGGGATCTGTCTGTTTTCGCGGCGGCGTATCAAGCCAAAGTCCCCGTCACGGTTCACGCGGGCGTGGGCTACGACATCATCCATGAGCACCCCAACTGCGATGGCGCGGCGCTGGGCGCTGCCAGTTACCGCGATTTTTTGATCTTCGCCCGCACCGTGCAGCGCCTGGAAGGCGGAGTCTTCCTCAACTTCGGCACAGCCATCATGGGGCCCGAAGTTTACCTCAAAGCACTCTCCATGTCGCGCAACGTGGCGCGGCAAGAGGGACGCTCGATCCGCCACTTCGCCACCGCCGTCTTCGACCTGATTCCCATTCAGGGCGATCATCGCCGCGAACTTACGCGCGGCGAACCGGGCTACTATTTCCGTCCCCACAAGACCATCCTCATTCGCACGGTGGCCGATGGCGGGGAGAGCTTCTATTTCTGTGGCGAACATCGCGCCACGCTGCCCGCCCTGTGGCGGCTTCTCTGATTGCCCTTATGAACGTTGCTGAAATCCTCGCCGCTTTCGAACGCCTGAACGTCCTCGTGGTAGGAGACGTGTGCCTGGACCGTTGGTGCCGCTACGATCCCGCACTGGCCGATCCCTCGCGGGAGACCGGCATTCCGCGCATCGCCGTGGTGTCTACCGAAGTCACGCCGGGCGCCGCCGGCACGATCGCCAACAATCTCTCGGCGCTGGGCGCCGGCGAAATCGCCGTGCTCGGGATGGTGGGCGACGATGGTTTCGGCTACGAGTTGCGCCGAGCCCTCACCGCCCGAGGAATCGGCCACGACCTGCTCGTCGATGCCCCCGGCGTCCCGACCTTCACCTACACCAAGCTCCTCAATCGCGAAACCGAGGAGGAAGACCGCCCCCGCGTGGATTTCGTTTACAACAATCCCCTGCCCGAATCCGTGGAGAGCGAACTGATCGCGCGCTTCGAACGGGTCGCCCCGCTTTACGACGTGATCCTCGTCTCCGATCAGGCCGAAACCAGCGCGGGAGGCGTGGTCACGCCCGCGCTGCGCGAGGCCATCGAACGTGCCGCCGCAGGCCAACCCGAGACTGTCGTCTGGGTCGATTCCCGCCTGCGCGCCGAACACTTTCATCATGTGGTGGTCAAGCCGAATCAGGAAGAGGCGGAAGCGGCGTCCATGCGCGCACTGGGACGCATCGACTACTCCGAAATGCGGCGCCGCGGGCAACTCCGCAGCCTCATTGTGACCCACGGCGCGAAGGGCGCGCTGGTCGTCGACGAGCGGGGCGAGCATTGGGTCGCGGCCAAGCCCGTCACGCATCCCGTGGATATCTGCGGCGCCGGCGACAGCTTCAGCGCGGGTGCG
>CAIRBY010000216.1 GCA_903876865.1 uncultured Acidobacteriia bacterium | reverse complement strand
GTGACGCGTCCGCGGCCGGGTCATGCGGATCTGGCGGGAGCGATCAAGTACAACTTCCACGACGCGCGCTACATTCTGGAGCGGGCGAGCGCGCGGGAGACGACGGCGCGGGTGGCGGTGGGCGCGATTGCCAAAGCGCTGCTCGGGGAGTTCGGGATCCGGGTGCTGAGCCACGTACTGGCGGTGGGTCCGGCGCGGATGGAGCGGGCGGCCACGTGGGAAGAGATCGAGGCGTTGAGCCAGCGCGACGAAGTGCTGTTGGGCTGCGTGGACGCGGAAGCCGAAGCGCGCATGAAGGAAGCGGTGGACACCGCCTACCGCACGGGCGATACGGTGGGGGCGGTATTCGAAGTGGTAGTGCGCGGGCTGCCGATCGGGCTGGGATCGCACGCAACGTGGGATTCGCGGCTGGACGGGCGGTTGGCGCAGGCGATTGTCTCGATGCAGGCGGTGAAGGGCGTGGAAGTGGGCTTCGCGGCGGACGGGGCGGCGAGTTTCGGCTCGAAGGTGCAGGATACGATCCACTACGACCGGGAGGGCCGGCAGTTCACGCGCGGGGCGAATCGGGCGGGCGGGTTGGAAGGCGGCATCACGAACGGGGAAGACCTGCTGGTGCGGGGGATGCTGAAGCCGATTTCGACGCTGCGGAAGCCGCTGGAATCGGTGGATCTGCTGACGCGGGAGGCATCGCCGGCGGCGTACGAACGCAGCGACGTATGCGTGGCCCCGGCGGCGGGGGTGATTGGCGAGGCGATGGTCGCGATCGTACTGGCGCAGGCGTTTCTGGAGAAGTTCGGCGGCGATTCGCTGACGGAGACGCGGCGCAATTTTGATGGCTATTCTGAACAGGTGAAGAATTACTGATCGTTATGGTTTACCCAATCGTAAAATTTGGCCACCCGGTGCTGGAGCGCGAAGCTGCGACCGTCACGGAATTCGATACGCCGGAACTGCACAAGTTCCTGGCCGATATGTTTGAGTCGATGTACGCCGCCAAGGGCGTGGGCCTGGCAGCCCCGCAGATCGGCGTGGGGAAGAAGATCGCGGTAATCGACGTTTCCAACGGCGAGAACGAAGCCGACAAACTGGTGCTGATCAACCCGAAGATCCTCAAGATCGAAGGCAAGCAGGAAGGCGAAGAAGGGTGCCTGAGCATCCCGGGCTTCCGCGAACAGGTGCGGCGCGGGCGGGCGGTGACGGTGCGGGCGCAGAACGCCAAGGGCGAGTTCTTCGAACAGACCGGGGAAGATCTGCTGGCGCGGGCGTTCCTGCACGAGACGGATCACCTGCACGGCAAACTCTACATCACGCACATCAGCGCGTTGAAGCGGGACCTGATGAAGCGCAAGATCAAAAAGCTGCAGCGCGCCGGGGACTGGGAGTAGGCGCCCATGCGCCTGATCTTCCTGGGCACGCCCGCGTTCGCCGTTCCCACGCTGGAAGCGATGGTGGCGGCGGGGCACGAGGTGCTGGCGGTGGTGACGCAGCCGGACCGTCCGCGGGGGCGGGGGCAGGTGGCGGCGGCATCGCCGGTGAAGCAGGCGGCGGTGGCGCTAGGGCTGCCGGTGTATCAGCCGGAACGGGTGCGGCGACCGGAAGCGGTGGAGTATCTGCGCGGGCTGCCGTGCGACGCGATGGTGGTGGTGGGCTACGGGCAGATCATTCCGCAGAGCATCATCGACATGGCGCCGCTGGGGATCATCAACGTGCACGCCTCGCTCTTGCCGAAGTATCGCGGGGCGGGACCGATTCAGTGGGCGATTGTCAACGGCGAAACGCGGACGGGCGTGACGACGATGCGGATCGACGCCGGGCTGGATACGGGCGATATGCTCTTGAAGGCGGAGACGGAGATCGACCCGGAGGAGAATGCGATGGCGCTGGGCACGCGCCTGGCGGCGATGGGC
>CAIRBY010000215.1 GCA_903876865.1 uncultured Acidobacteriia bacterium | reverse complement strand
TCCGAATAATCCATGGCGTGGTCGCCGGGATTCAGGTTCGTCCAGCCGGGAATCGACTCCGAACCGAATTCGCTCACCACCACCGGCTTGCCGGGCCACTTCTCGTGCACTTTGTCGAGTGCTCCGGCCAGATCCGGGATGGCGCCGTAATACCAGCCGAAGTACTCGTTGATCGCGATGAAATCGACCGGGTCGAACGAGATGTCGCGCTCGCGGCGATCGGAGGCGAAGGTGGCCAGACGCGTGGGGTCGAGTCGCTTCACCAGTCCGATGGCACGCGTGACGTACTTTGCGACGGGCGGCTTATCCGACGGAAACTCATTCCCAACGCTCCACACAACCACACTGGGATGCGAGCGGTGCTGCTCGATCATCTCCTGGAGTTGCGGCGCACCGTAGCGCTCCCAAACGTCGTCGCTGCCCAGGGTATCGGCATTGGTCTGCCAGGCGGGGATCTCGCTCCACACCATCAGGCCGAGTTCGTCGGCCAGTTCGTAGGCTTGGCGATCGTGGGTGTAATGGGCGAGGCGGACGAAGTTGCAGCCCATCGCCTTCATATCCAGCAGGTCGCGGCGCACCTGCTCGCGCGTAAGGGTCATGCCCGCGCCCGGATACATCTCGTGGTAGTTCACGCCCTTGAAGAAAACCGCCTCGCCGTTGAGCAGGATCTTCGTCCCCTTGACTTCGATTTGCCGGAAGCCCAGCGGTGCGGAGGCTTCACTGACCGTGCCCGCGGCATCGAGGGAGAGTTCCAGCCGGTAGAGCGCCGGACTGCGCGGCGACCACGCTTCCACGTCGCGCAACTCGGCCGAAGTCGCGAGGGCGGTAACGCCTTCCGTCAGAGCCTGGTTCCACTGCCGGGACCAGACACTGCGTCCAGTGGAGTCCTTGATCCGCGCGGCGACTTGTGCGGTCGCAGGCTTACCATGATTGAGGACCGCGGCATGGATGGAGAGCCCCCATCCGCCGTTGATCCTGCGCGTGGTTGCACTCAGACCCGAGGCATAGACCGCGGGCTGAATTTCCAGGACGACGCGGCGATTGATGCCGCCGTAATTCCACCATCCGGTGGCCCGCACGTCGGGGATCGCGTCCTTCAACAGGGCGTTGTCTGCCATCACCACCAGAGTGTTGGAGCCCGCGTGCACCCTCGCCGTCACATCGAGCGTGAAGCCGGTGTAGGGGAAGAGATGTTCGCCCGCAGCTTCGCCATTGACCCATACCTTGGCGCGGGTCGCAACGCCATCGAAGCGGAGCAGGGCGCGTTCCCCCGGGCGGAATTCGGCCGTGAAGGCGGTCCGGTACCACGCCTTGCCCTGGTACAAGACGTTGTTGCGCATGGCCTGATTGTAGGAACCCGGCACCGCGATGGGGGCCCAGACGCCCGGCGCTTCCGGCGCGAACCAGCGGGCCTGTTCGCCCTTGGCATCCGGATCGTAGCGGAAGTTCCAGGCTCCGCTCAGATCCTGGGCTCGCCCGAAGAGCGTGCAGGCGCACACCGCCGTCATCCATAGGAGCTTCATATCCTAATACGGTAATTCAATACGCCGCCAGGTGTGGGGCATGGGTGTGCGGCCCCGGTGTGCGGCGCCGCCGGGTCTGTTTGCGCAGGCGCTACGCCGGAACAGCCGTGAACCAATACCCTGCGCGGTTGTAGTGCCGGTGGATGATGTCTTCGTAGTCGCGTGTGATGAGCGTGTCGTGCGTGAATTCCGGCGCTTCGCGAATCTTGTCGCGGGTTACGTCGAGGAAGACTTTGGAGTCTTCCCAGCTGATGCGGTCGATCCAATCCGTCGCGATCAGGACCCGTTTGCCCGGCCACCAGTTCTTCGTGTCCACAACCAGGTAACGAATCACCCAGGTTTCGTCGTCCACCACGAAATCCTCGATGTGTCCGATTTCGCCATCCAATGCCTGGATCGAATGTCCCGTGACATCTTTCGTGCTGCGCAGGTGCGGATCATCGGTGTGCTTCCGACTGCCTTCGGACCAGCCGCCGGAGCCGCGCTCGGGTCGGTCGCGATTCCCCCACATGTCCGAGCCGTCCCAGTATGCCGGCCAGCCGTAGAAGGAATAGTAGCCGAACTCGTACTGGCGGGATACCGGTCTGTCGCTGGCCAGCGGCGGAGCACTGTCGATCTGCTGTCTGGTGAGTTCAACGGGGATGATTTTGGCAGCCTGGTCGACTGAATCCAGCGCATAAGGCGAAATCAGGACCTGGCGCCCCGTGAGCCAGTTGCCGGTATCGGCGACCAGATATCGCACCGTCCAGTTCACGTCTTCGAAATAGAACTCGCGGACATGACCGATCTCGCCGTCGCGAGCGCCTAGTCTATATCCGGTTATATCTTTGGCCTGTCGTAGCATTGTGTTCGTTTCTCCTGGGGGGCGAAACTCATGTGAGTCCGCAGCAGTGGAATCGCATTCCGCGCGGCGGTGCTCCCGCTGATGTTACATGGCACTTCCAGGGCCACCCCGGCATTCGCGCGGCCGCTTCCCGCAGGGTGGCCACAGCACCCCGGGAAAATGGCCGAATCATTCCCGCGCCCCGGAACCCGGCAGGAAACGCCACCCAGCCTTCGAGCCGGCAGCGGCACATTCTGCACGTTCGCGTGCACTTACAACAGCGCTTTCCATGCAGAATGATTCATCCGCAGGCAGGACGAAGCAAGGGCATACCCGGCCGGACTCGGGATCGTAGCGGTGGCGCCGGATCAGCCAGGCATCGCCAGGTCCTCCCCAGCGGGGCTGATCCCTATTTGGAACCCTCTGACGCATAGCGGAAGACGGCGCAAATCGTTTCCCCGGAAGGCATGTGGGCCGCCGGCAGGGTGTGAATGTTGCCGCCGTGGCGAAGCGTTTGAATCGCAGCAAGGTCCAGAAGGCCGGCCCCGCCATCGACCGTGTCCGCAATGGCTCCGTTTTCGAGCAGGAACAGATCTTCGACTCTGCCCTCGGCAGCAGCACTCACAATTTCCCGCACATCCGCCGAAGCGTGACCTGTTCCGAGTTGCTTGTCGAATCTCGCCAGGGCGTGACGCGTCGGCCCGGTGGTAACGGATCGAACCAGCTCCAACGCCCGCTCATACATTTCCTTCTGACCGAGATGCCCCGGCAACCCGCGTACCCCGGGTTCCACGCATGCAGGATAGGTGGTCAGACGATGGAAGAATGCGACCTCATGCTCCACGCCGACAACCACCAGGGGCGGATGTCCGTCCTTCAGAAGAGCATTGACGTCGCGATCCATCTCCCGATAATAATGGCGAAGGTGATCTTCCGCGTGTTCGTGATCATGTACGGGTTCCGCGCGAAGCGAGGCCTGGGAAGCGCCGGGAATCAGGCCGGCCGCCTCTGTGCCCGCGTCTTTTGGAAATCTCGCGGCCTCGCAGTAGTGGTCCGTACATTTGAAGATGCGGGTCTGATTCAGCTGTAACGCCAGAATGTAGAATTCGAGGTGCTTGCTGGCAAGCGCCAGTAGCGGGCGAAGCCGGAAGCAGTCACCAACAGCGGCGACAGGCGCTCCGATGAGGGATTCCGTGCGGAACGACTCACACACGTTGGGCGAGCGCAGAAAAATGAAAGTCGCAGGCTCCTGCGAGGAATCGATGATGTCCGCTGCCGCAAGCTCCAAGGGGCCAAGAAGCGCCGCGATGTCGTGCTTCGGTACGCTGGTTTCCAGCTGCGCGTGAACCTTGTTGAGCGCGTCTTTGAACGTGATCCGCGCAGCCCGTGCCTCGTTTTCGGGAAGAACGATCGAGATGCAGGGTGGAGCAGCCGACGCCAGATCGCGCAGCTTCTCTTGGGAAATTCTCTCTGGTTTCGTTTTCGTCATAGTAAGCTCCAGTACATCTGCCACCGATGTTGTCCGGGGATTGCTAGCCGCATCCACCGTGCCCAATTCGGCTGGCCTTGCCCAATTCCACGTGCACGCCGGCAGCCATCGGTCGCGTGTGAATCAGGAAGGGTCGCGTGTCAACAGGATGATCCGCGCGGCCGGCTGCCCTTGAGTGCCTTTCGTCCATTTGGTCAAATGACCACGGGTGCTGGAGCCAGTCCCACTACCGCGCGGCGCTTCGCGCCAGACGGAGCGAAATGGTCCGTGGGGACAGGCGTTCGGCGGTGACGCCGGGCGGGAGCTTCAGGCCGGCGGGCGCAAGCCGGATCGCGTGCAAGCCTACGCCCATCCCGCTCAAGTCCACGTGAGCCGTCAGGCCGGAGATGATGGGATTCATCACCCAGGAATTTCCGCGAAGCTGCACGCTGACGCTGTTCAGCGGTTGATTTGCGATATAGAGCCCCGCCGGCACATTGGCAAATTCCACCTGTGCGATGACCGTCTTGACCGTCGTGCCTCCGCCTAAGAAAGAGACACCCCAAATGAGGCCCGCCAGCGCGACTGCGGAAAGGCGATACCGGGCATTGGAGAAGAGCAGGCTGCGCACTTTGCTCCACACGGAAGCGGGCCGCTCCGGATGAAGACTGTACAGGGCCTGCCGGAGCGCGGCCTCATCGGGCATCGGATGGATCTCTCGTCCATCGATCACGACCACCTGTCCCCGCTCTTCCGAAGCAACCAACACCAGCGCATCCGAGCTTTCGGCCAAGCCCAACGCCGCGCGATGGCGCGTCCCGAATTCGGTTGGCACGTCTTCCCGTCCGCTCAGCGGCAGCACCAGACGCGCATAAGCGATCCGCTCGCCTTCGATCAGCACAGCTCCATCGTGGATGGGAGAATCCTTGCGGAAAATCGCTTCGATGAGCGCCTTTGAGACCTCCGCATCGATCCTGAGGCCGTTCGAAACCAGGCCGCCAATCGGATCCTTGCGCGTCAGCACGATCAGAGCGCCTATGTTGCTGTGAGCCATCTCGAACATGGCGGCAACGATCGCATCATACGCACGGCTGGAAACGGCGGGAACGCGAAACCTGAGGTGGGCGATACTGTCCAATCGAAGGAGCGAATGCTGCAACTCCGATTGGAACAGCAGCACGAGCAGGCCGATGACGGCCAGGCAAGCCCCTTCAAACACCCAACCCGTGATGGTCAGATCGAAGTGCCCGGCCAACAGGGCGGCTGCGTGGAAGCCAATAATCAACAACGCCAGGTGTAGCGCGCGCGTCCGCTTGGCCCAAATCAGGACCAGGTAAAACGCGATGCTCAGCACGGTGATGTCTACAAAATTCTGCCACCGGAGCCAATTTACCCACTGCATAGGTCACCTTGTTCCCGGCAGGAGAGCCTTCCGCTCAAAACGTGCAGCCAGCCCGGATCTCCCGAAATACCGCCAAAGTTGGCAACCTCATTGCCATAGGATTCGCGGCGATTCCAGAGGAACGGCAATGCTGGTCGAATTCGGGATCACGCGTACCGTAAAGTCGGTTGCCGGGCGCGCGGCAAATACCCGTGTTCGATACGTATAAGTGTTTGACGCGCTGCCGATTTCGCCAACCCGCTCCATCTCCTGCCGGATGGGGCTCTGCCCATCGAGGCCATCGGCGTAGAGTTCCACTCGCACCGCGGCCGGGTCGAGCTCATCCAGGTATGCCTCGACCTCAAAGAGGTGCTGCCCGGCGCTGGTCTCAAGCCTGGTTGCACTCAGCTTCAGGGCGGGCCATGCCGTCTCCAGGGCGTGCCGCGAATCCACCTGCTTCCTGCCCCCGGACCCCTTGCCGGCCGCACGTTCCCGATAGGCGGCCGCCCCCGGCAGGTAGCGTTGCTCGGTATACTCGCGTACCGCGCGGTCGGCGGAAAAGCGGGGTGTCAGGCTCGCCATGCTATTGCGCATCCGCGCCACCCACGCCGTGGGGATATCCT
>CAIRBY010000214.1 GCA_903876865.1 uncultured Acidobacteriia bacterium | reverse complement strand
GACCAGCCTTACAACACGTATCGCCACGCGGGGTTGCCGCCGGGACCGATCGCCAATCCGGGAGCGGCATCGCTGGGAGCGGCACTCGCGCCGGCTTCGAGCGGCGTGATCTATTTCGTGGCTCGCGCGGATGGTTCGGGCGGGCATACATTTTCGAACAACATCGCCGCGCACAATCTCGCGGTGGAGCGTTATCATCGTGCCCAGCACAAGTAAATCGGTCAAACAGCAGTTGCGGGAGATTCTCGCCGAGACGCAGCCCGCGGCGATCACGGAGGCGGTGTGGTTGCAGCTGATCGCGCGGATTTCGCCGGTCTCCGAGAGTTACCTGCGCGATCTGTTGCGCGATACGGGACTGCCGTTCGAGCAGCCCTACGCCGGCATCCGGCAGCACACGCTGACGGAGTTGGAGGAGTCGCTGCGCGGGATGCTGGCGGTCTACCTGGCGGCCACGGCGGAGGGCAACCGCACACGCGCGCGCTACTGCCGGCGGCAGGTGATCGCGGCCAAGGACCGTGCCAAATTCCTCACGGCGAAGCATCCGGAAAAGGAAGAGATGGCGCAGTGGATGCTGGTGTGGCTCGAGAATCCCGAAATCTTCCCCGCTTGGGTGGAAGCGCGGAAGCGCGCTATTGCGCCGTCTCCTTCGGAAGAGAGCTAGAGATAAACTCGCCGATATCGTGCTTCAGTTTCTGGCCGGACTCCTGCTCGATATACATCATGTGCCCCGCCGGATAGTAGCTCCACGTGACATTCTTCTGCATCGCCGGGCTGAGGCCCATGTGGTTGAACGTGTAACGCACGGCGAAATACGGCGTCGCCAGATCGTAGTAGCCGGCGGCCACCATCACCTTCAGATACGGGTTCTTCACGAAGGCGTTGCGGAGCAGCGACGAGGTGTCGCCGAAGCCGTTCTGCACGCCGTAATCCCAAGGCTGGACACCGCCGCTGACGTAGTAGAACATATCGGACTTATAGTTCAATTCGTTGCGCAGGTAGCTGTGAAACGCGGCCGTGAAGGGCGGCGCCGGCAGCGTCATCGAAGGATCGAATTCGCTGGTCTCTCCCGTATCGAGCGACGAGGGCCCGGCGAGCCGGCCATCCAGACGGCCAATGGTGGCGTGGCGGTCGCGCAGCAGTTGCCGCGTGAAGTGGGCTACGTCGAAGCGCAGGTTGCTCTCATCCACGTAGCGCGCGTCCAGGCCGACGTAGCGGACTAATTTCTCGATCACGGCCTTGCGCTCGGGCGCGGGCAGCGTATCGCCCTGATTCAACGCGGCGAGGTACTCACCCGTGGCGAAGGTCTCGA
Source organism: uncultured Acidobacteriia bacterium (assembly GCA_903876865.1). Classification (GTDB taxonomy): domain Bacteria; phylum Acidobacteriota; class Terriglobia; order Bryobacterales; family Bryobacteraceae; genus Solibacter. The sequence goes on along the minus strand of CAIRBY010000214.1, from coordinate 374 downwards.
CCTCTTTGAGAAAGCTCTTGAGCTCGCGCTTCTGCAGGTCTGCGGGAACCTTCTTGTGGTGCCATGCGTCGGCGGCGTAGGTGGGCAGTTCCAGGGCATACACGAGGTCGTCGGATTGCGACCAGATGGTTTCCAGGTTGAGGGTGGCGGAGATCAGGATGACTCCGTTGAAGGCGATGCCGCGATCGATCAGGTAGCCCGCCAGGCCGGCGGCGCGGAAGGTGCCGTAACTTTCGCCGGCGAGATAGAGCGGCGAAAGCGAACGCTCATTGCGGGTGACGTACATGCGGATGAATTCGCCGACCGATTGCAGATCGCCCTGCACGCCGTTCATGCGGCGCGCGATTTCAAGAGTCCGGGCGCGGCTGTAACCG
>CAIRBY010000213.1 GCA_903876865.1 uncultured Acidobacteriia bacterium | reverse complement strand
GATGGCCCCGATCGAAGAACTGGAGACCGCTTACCTCGCCGCGCGCGAGGACGCCGCCTTCCAGGCCGAACTCTCGGATCTGCTCCGCAACTACGCCGGACGCCCCACGCCGCTCTACTTCGCCAAGCGCCTCAGCGAACAGCTCGGCGGCGCGCGGCTCTGGCTCAAACGCGAAGACCTGCTCCACACCGGCGCGCACAAGATCAACAATTGCCTCGGCCAGGCGCTGCTCGCGCGGCGCATGGGCAAGCGGTGCATCATCGCCGAAACCGGCGCGGGGCAACACGGCGTGGCTACGGCCACCGTCTGCGCCCTGCTCGGCTTTGACTGCGTGGTCTACATGGGCGAGGAAGACATGCGGCGGCAGCGCCTGAACGTCTTTCGGATGCGCATGTTGGGCGCGCGCGTGGAAGGCGTCTCCAATGGCAGCGCCACGCTGAAAGACGCGATCAGCGAGGCCATGCGGGATTGGGTTACCAATGTCGATACCACCTATTACCTGCTCGGCAGCGCACTCGGCTCGCATCCGTATCCGATGATGGTGCGTGATTTTCACAAGATCATCGGCGAGGAAGCGCGGCGGCAGATTCTGGAAGCCGAAGGCCGCCTGCCGGATGTCGCCATCGCCTGCGTCGGCGGCGGCAGCAATGCCATCGGTCTGTTCCACTCCTTCATTCCCGATGCTAATGTGCAACTGATCGGCGTGGAAGCCGGCGGACGCGGGGACGCGCTCGGCGAACACGCGGCGCGATATCGCGGTGGCGCGCCCGGCGTATTGCAGGGCGCCTACAGCTACCTCCTGCAGGACGCGCACGGGCAGGTGGCGCTCACCCATTCGGTATCGGCGGGCCTGGATTACGCCATGATTGGTCCGGAACACGCGTGGCTGCGCGACCGCAGCCGCGCCGAATATACGGCCGCGAGCGATAGCGAAGCGCTCTCCGCCGCGCGCCGACTCTCCCTCACCGAGGGCATCATCCCCGCCCTCGAAAGCGCGCACGCGGTGGCCGAAGCCATCAAGCGCGCTCCTGCGGCGAAAGACCAGATCTTCATCGTGAATCTTTCCGGACGCGGCGATAAGGATATCGATATCTACCGCGAAAACTTCCCGGAACTGGATGCGAAATGACGCGCATCGGCCGGCTATTTGAGCAACTCCGCGAGCAGAACCGCAAGGGCCTGATCGCCTATCTCACGGCGGGCGACCCCACGCCTGCGCACACGCCTGGACTGGTTGCCGCGATGGTGCGCGGCGGCGCGGACCTGATCGAACTCGGCGTGCCTTTCAGCGATCCCATCGCCGATGGACCGGTGATTCAGCGCGGCGGCGAGCGCGCGTTGAAAGCGGGCACTACGCTGGAGAAAGTCCTCGAGATCGCGCGCCAGATCCGCGCGACTTCCGAAGTGCCGCTACTGCTCTTCACCTATCTGAATCCCGTGCTGGCCTATGGGCTGGAACGCCTGGCGAAGGACGCGGCAGCGGCCGGAATCGATGGCTGCCTGCTGACGGATGCGAGCGTGGAAGAGGCCGAATCCTACGTGGCGGCGATGCAAGCGCACGGCCTGGATACGGTATTTCTGGCTGCACCCACGAGCACGGCGCGGCGCATCGAACTGGTGGCTCGATACTCCACGGGTTTCGTCTATCTGGTTTCGCGCATGGGCGTGACGGGCGTGCAGGATTCGCTCTCCGCCTCGGTCTCGCCGCTGGTGGCCGCGGTTCGCGCGAAGACGGCGCTGCCGCTCGCAGTCGGCTTTGGCATCTCCAGGCCGGAGCACGTGGCTGAACTGGGCAAGCAGGTGGAAGCCGTGGTCGTGGGCAGCGCGTTCGTGCGACTGATCGAACAGCACGCGCAGAATCCTGCGCTCGAAACTCTGCTGGAAAGCCTCACCCGCGAAT
>CAIRBY010000212.1 GCA_903876865.1 uncultured Acidobacteriia bacterium | reverse complement strand
GCGCGCAAGTTGATGCGCAAGCAGACCGCGCCCAAGGGCACGATCCTGAACCTGATCCCCAAGTACCTGATCATCCCGGCGGCGCTCGAAGGCATTGCGGTCCAGCTCACCAACCCCATCAATCTGGCGGCCACGGCCTCTTCTGCCGACATCCCCGCCTTCGTGCGCGCCATGGTGCCGATCGTGGAACCGCGCCTCGATGCAGTGGCCAGCGTGGGCGACACCAACTGGTACACGGCGGCCGACCCGAGCTCGATCGACACGATTGAGTACTGCTACCTCGAAGGGCAGCAGGGTGTCTACCTCGAGACCCGTCAGGGCTTCGAAGTCGACGGCGTCGAGATCAAGGCTCGCCTGGACTTCGCGGCCGCGGCGATCGACTTCCGCGGCTTGCAGAAGAACACGGCGTAGGGCGGTCAGGCAAAGCGGGGTGGTGGTGACGCCGCCCCTTCCACTCACAACAACAGGAGAACAGAAACCATGATCAATTTCGTAAAAAGCGGTGATACTCTCACCCTCGCGGCGCCCTACGATGTGCTGTCCGGCGGCGGGTTCAAGGTGGGCAACGTCTTCGGTGTGGCCGCCAACGACACGCTCTCGGGCGCCGACGTCACGTGCGAGGTCGAAGGCGTCTACGATCTCGCCAAGGACGCGAGCGTCTTCGCGCAGGGGGATTTGGCGTACTGGGACGACACGGCAAAGAAGGTGACGTCCACGGTGGGCAGCAACTTGCTGATCGGAGCGGTGGAGGTGGCCGCCGCAACTGGCGTAGCCGTGGTGCGAGTCAACCTGTTTGGCGTGCCCGGCTTTTCGGGTCAGGCCAACGGCATCCGCGTGGCGCACATGAAGTACGACTTCTCGGTGGACGGGGGAGCTTCCTGCACTCCGGCTAGCAGTGACACCATCCCCATCAATGCGGTCGTTACCGACGCGGTCGTGAACTCGATCGCCGCCGTCACGGCGAGTGGAAGCGCCACGGTCTCCATCGGCACCGTCGCTGGTTCCAGCGCGGCCTCGGTCCTGGCGGCAACCGCCAAGGCGACGCTCAGCGCGAACGCGGTAGTTGTGGCAACGTCGGAGGCGACCCCGTTCAAAATGTCCGCGGCCGGAAAGCTGTGTATCGCAGTCGCTTCCGGACCGCTCACGGCCGGCGTGATCGAAGCGTGGGTCACGTACTATCTGGCATCGGCGTAGGGCGGGAGATCAGGATCTCAATGGTGGGTGCCGCGGAGGATTTGACCGGGTACGACTCATCGGTCCAGGTGGCTGCAGTCCGGAGGAGTATCCCGGTGGCGCCTCCGACCTGCGTCATCGAGATGCCCCGGGGCGACCGGCATCCACATCACCAACGCCACCGCCGCGTTCGCTACCGGTAACAGCACGATGGTGGCGACGGTGTTTTCCTCGATTGTGACGCCGAGCTAAGCTGCTGTCAGCGCCCTGCGCACCGCTGCGGGCTGGTTCTTAATGACGAGCATATATGCGCGTACCGCTGGTTCCGGTTTGCGTCTCCCTTGCTCCCATTCCTGAACGGCCCGCACCTGCAGCCCGTAGCTCTCCGCAAATTGCTCGCGCGTGAGGCCTTGTGCTTCCCGGATTGCACGAACGTCTACGTCGGGCACCACGCGCACTACCTTTGTTGGGAGTTCGATTTCGCCGTTCATATGTGCGGCGATCTGTTTGGCCGATTCAACCAGAACGCGACCCAGCCTAGTGCTCTTGTTGTTTGAACGGACCGAGGATTTTCGCAAGGGCTTGTTTTTCGGCGTCACTGAGATTCTCCTTTTCGTTCTTGGCAAATACGGACATGAAGTAAATTGCGTCCGGGACCGCGAAGTAGTAAATCACACGCACTCCCCCGCGCTTACCACCTCCGGGACGTGCCCAACGCGCTTTCCGCATGCCACTTCCGCCCGGAATCCGCGGGTGGCGTTCTGGATCGTCAGCAATGTGGCATTCCATCGCGTCCTGCTCCTCCGGATCCAGCAACTTTGCCACTTCACGTTGATAGCGCGGGAGCAGAATTAAGCGGCGCACACCTGAATTGTACTGCGGCAGTGCCGCAGTTGCAACCACCCATGCCCTCCTGGCCTACACTCGAATCCAGCGCCAACGCCGCGATGATCGCCACCTTCGGTGTGCCAGCCACCTTCATGCCCCAGGATGGTTTCGGGGGCTGGCTCGACACGCAGTCCATCGTCGGAATCGTCATGCATCCGGCGATGCTGGAAGACTACCCTCCGGGCTTCGGTGCCGGCACCGCGAATCTGCGTTTCTGGGTAAACTTCGAAACGATTTCGCCTCCGCCGCAGCACGGCGATCAGATCGGTTTCAACGGCACCACGTACGTCGTGGT
>CAIRBY010000211.1 GCA_903876865.1 uncultured Acidobacteriia bacterium | reverse complement strand
GCCCGCGCGCTTCACCGTCACCACGGCGCTATCGCCCCAGTTCTTGGTGGCCATCAGCCGGTTCCAGGTTTCGTGGTCCGGAGTCGCGATGCCGTCCAGCGCAAGCACCTGATCGTCCACCTGGAAGCCGCTGCGGGTGGCGATCGAATCCTTCTCCATCGCGATGATCTTGCGCACCCCGGCGGTTTCGGTGGTGGAGAAGCCCAGCGAGGGGTACAGCGAGTCATGCTCGTGCGGCACGCCCCACACGAAATTGGCGTAGGAGGCTTTGACGTTCGGCACCGGTTTCTCGTCCGAATCCTGCACCGGCACGGGAAGCAGCGTCGTGATCTTGCCCTCGAACCACTGCTTCGCCTGATGCTCGATGCCGACTCCGTACGCCACGTGCCCGCTGCCCACCAGCACCACCATGATCGAATCGGCGCCGTTGGAATTGGTGGAGGCAGCCTTCAATGCGTTCACGCTGTTGTAGGCCATGCTCGCATCCCAGGTGGCCTGCGCCGCCTGCATGCTCTTCACCATCGAATCCGGCATGCGGCCGTGCATCGAATTGTCGTCATCGAAGGATGCTTTGAAAAATGTCAGGTGATCGCCGCTGTCGATATCGATCTGCGGCGGTACGTGCTGCCTGTCCGTCTCCGAGAGTTTGTCGATCCCTTTCTGGCGGACCGCCGTCACCACATTGCGCGGCGCGTTCACGCCGTACATGGGAATGCGGTGGTCGCGGGCGTAGAGAAAGATGTCGCGGTAGTAATCCCAGTGGTAGCCCCAGTTGTCGTACCAGCGAGCCAGGGTGAGGAAGCCCTCTTCGGTCAACAGCCCGTCCCGCCAGTTGTCGAGCGACTTCTGCTCGGTATACGGGAACATCTCCAGGCCGATCATCACCTTGCGGCCGGATTCCGCCAGCGCGCGGATCACGCGCAATTGCACGCGATGAAAATCGGTGGCGGTGTGGGTTTCGCCAATCAGCAACAGGCGCGTATCGCGCAAGCGGGCGGCCAGTTCGTTGGCGGAGAAGACGTCGCCCGTGGCGGAATCCGTGATTCCGTCCAGCACCACTTTGGCGTCGCGAGTGCGCCGCTGCGCATCGCCGATTTCCAGGTGGAAGATCTTCTGTTTGGATTGGGCAGACGCCGTCAGCGAAACCACCAGCGCCACTGCCGCCAAAGAAACGATTTGCTTCATAACGAAAATTCTCCGAATGTGCAGCCTATCACGGCGCGCGGTATCGAAGGCGGAACGGAAGGCGAAGATACAGATCGCAACCCGCCCCTCCGCCGCATCCCCTACCGCGACGCGGTTTTCGCGGGGGTGTCGATCGTTTCCAGCAGCGCCAGGGCTGCCCAGGAGGTACCCCAGTTGCTGATCCATTGATCGTGGCCGAACGGGAAGCCGCCTTCGAAATAGGCCTGAATTTCCGGCGAGCGGCTCGCCACGAACCACGACCCATCGGGGTGCTGAGTCCGCAGCAGATACTGCACGCCACGCTGGTAGGCCGGCG
>CAIRBY010000210.1 GCA_903876865.1 uncultured Acidobacteriia bacterium | reverse complement strand
TCGTCCTCGATCTGCGGCGCCACCGGATCGGGAATTCCCAGGATCAGCACACCGCCCGGGGCGGAGGCGGGTTTGGTGCTGCAGAGGTGGTAGACGCTGGCGCTGGGCGTGTAGGAGATCGGGAAGCGCTCGCCCAGAATCCGCCCCTCGGCATCGGGCAGGGCGTGGAAGGGCAGGTAGTGGAGAAAATCGTGGGGCGCAATCAGCAGGTGCAAGGCGTGCTTCAACTCCTCTTCCAGGGGCGAGATCAACTCTTTGTAGAATTCGTGCAGATGGGCGTTGGTGGCATCCAGCAGGGACTCCTGAAAGAGCTTGACGTACTCGGGGCCGAGGCGGAATTTAGAGAGTTGGAAGCGCACCAGCTGCAACATCTTGCGCAGGTGCGTGACGCTGCCGAGGGGCACAAAGCGGAGGGACTGGCGGGAGAGGACGCAGACGTAGAAGCGGTCGCCGACGCGGTAGAACTCCAATAGCAGCGCGCCCTCGGCGAGCGAGGCGCGGATCGTCTCCAGCGGCACCGATCCGGCCGTCTGCAGGTTGGCGTACTCCTGGTCTCCGGCGCGGATATTGGCCAGCGCCTCCACCAGGCGCTGCTCGCATTCGCGGGCGGCGCGGCGCAGTTTGACCAGTTGCGGCGCCATCATATTGGCGGCGCGGCCTTCCAGCAGTTGGATCGAGCGGGCGTACCAGTTCAGTTCGCCGCGCAGCGTGTTGACCTGATCCACCAGGGCGCGTTCGGTTTTGCGCGAGGGCGGCAGACCCTGGGAGCGGAAGGCAATGAGATCGGCGAGGCTGCGGGATTTGGCCTGCTCCACGTAACCGAAGGCGGCCTCGAATCCGGCGGGGGTCGGGTTACGGGTGAGGCTCATGCGCACCAGCGCCTCGTAGACTTCCAGCTTGTCCTTGAGGAAGGCGATTTTCATCTCCTCCGCTTTCAGGTGGCTGCGCAGGTTCTCCATGTGGCCGTGGGCTTCCAGATAGGCCGCATAGGCGGCATCGGTGGCTCCCAGGGCCTCTTCCACCACGCCCATCACGTACCAGGCCTGGTAGCTGAGCGAGGGCGTATCGGCATCGCGCAGCAGATCGAGCGCGGCGCGGCAGACCAGGCGGGCTTCGGCGGGGCGGCCGCGCTCCAGGTGAATCCTCGCCAGCAGCAACTGGCAGAGCACGCTGCGGGTGAAGAAGGGGGAGGCGGCGAAAAACTCCAGTGCGCGGCGGCACAGGCCGAGCGCCTCTTCGGGCCGCTTCTCCTCAAAGTGCAGCAGGGCCTGATACAGGTCGATCGTGGCGATCCAGGCGCGGTTGTTTTCGCGGTCGAAGAGTTTGCGCGACTGGGTGAAGAGCTGGGTGGCGGCGTGGGATTCGCCGTGCTGGGTCAGCGAGATGGCGAGATTGGTCTGCGCCTTGGCGGCCTCATAACCCATACCGAGCGCCAGAAACGCCTTTTGCGCGCGCTCCGCCAGGTGGCCGCCCTCTTCGTTGAGGTTCAACTCCAGGTACATCTCGGATTGATCCAGATCGCAGAGGGCCTCGCGGTAAGAGTCTCCCAGATCGCGGCAATCCTCCCGCGCGGCGCGGTAGAGTTCGATCGAGCGGGTGTACTCGCCGCGCAGGTAATACAGGTAGGCGATGTTGTAGTCCGCCACCGCGACCAGCAGCGGCATCTGGTGTTCCACGCAATAGGCGCGGGCCTTCTGGTAGGTCTCCAGCCCCTCGCGGAAGAGGTTCATGCTGATCTGGCAGGTGGCGGTGTTCTTGAGCGAGATGGCGACATCCTGCGGCTCGCCGATTTCCAGGAAGGCGTGGTACGCGCTTTGGTAGAGGGCGAGCGCCTCTTCGAAGCGGTCCTGGCGATAGAAGACGTTGCCCATGTTGGCGTCCAACCGGGCCAGGCGGAGGCGGTCGCCGAGGCGCAGAAAGGTGGAGCGCGCGCGTTCGGCGTTCTCCATCGCTTCGGAGTAGCGGCCCAGGTAGATCAGGCTCTGCAGCGAGCTGTTCAGGGTTCGTCCGGCTTCCAGATCGTCGCCGAGCGATTCGTAAAGGGCGAGGGCTTCGGCGTAGAGCGCGAGCGAGTGCTCGTACTTGCGGCGGCGGTAGGCGACGTGTCCCATGGCGCGCCGGCTGGCGGCGCGGCTGGCCGGGTCGCCGAGGGCGTCCGCCAGAGTCGCGGTGGCACGCGCCATGCGTTCGGCTTGCGGCACATCCACATGCAGCAGCCGCACGACTTCCTCGTAGAAACGGGTGACTGTTTCCGTCCGCCACAACTCCCGGTGGGAGTGCAGCGCCTTGAGCCTGCGGCGCGCATTCGGCTCGTGCGCCAGATCCGCCATCAGCCGTTCCAGGTCCGCCGGCAGGGGTGGCGGTTGCGACATCGGAATCAGAACCCTTTCGCTTCCAGAAGTTTCTTCATGCGCTTCAGGCAGCGGCCCCGGATGAAGCCGATCGAACCGGTTGCCACCTTCAGCCGCTGGGCAACTTCATTGTACGGTATCGGCGGATGTTCGAAAAACAGCAGCTCGATCATCTCGCGGCAGCGCGGCGGCAGTTGCTCCATGGCTTCGCGGACCTGTTGCTCTCGTTCGATGCCGGCGAGCAGTTCCGGGGCGATCAGATCGGTGGACGGAATGGGGCCGAATTCGTCATCGTCCATGCCGCTTTCGCGCGTGTACTGACGCCGTTTCCAGTGGTAGCACTTGTGCGTGGTGACGCGGATCAGCCAGCCCTGCAGCGCTTCGGCGTCGCGCAGGCGGGGCAGTTCGTTGAACAGATCGAGGCAGACGGCCTGAAAAATATCCGCGGCATCCTGATGCGGCGCGCCGTAGCGCAGGGGGATGGAGTAGATCAGGTTCTTATAGCGTTCCAGCAGGGCGCTCCAGGCGCGGTCGTTGCCGCCCAGGCACTCCGCCACCAGCCGGGTATTGGTCCACTCAGAGAGAGGCCCGCTCATTTCGCGCCCCCCGCCGCAGGGCCGCTGCGCCAGTAGAGCTGCTCGATGTTCCAGAGCGTGTAGGGTTCGAGCACCGCGGGCTGAAAGTTCGCCAGATCTTTCTTCGCCCCCACCAGCAGGTTCGGGCTCACCAGCGCGACCAGCGGCTGGTTCTCGGCCAGGATCTCCTGCACGCGATCGAAGAGCGCTTTGCGCGCGGCGAATTTCGGCGTGACCATCTGCTTGCGCATCAGCCGGTCGATCTCGGCTTCCCAGGCGGTCGCGGGCTGTTTCTGCCCGGGATTCCAGAGGTGGTTGCCGCCGCTCGAAAGCCACACGGCCATATCGGGATTGGGGTCCGCATCCGGGCTGGCGAGCGAGAGCACGCAGGCTTCGAATTCGTGGGTGCGCTGCACCCGTTCGAGCAGGCTGCGGAATTCCAGCGGCACCACGTTGACCTTGATGCCCACTTGGCGCAGATCTTCCTGGATGAGCGCGGCCATCTGCTGCCGCTCGGGATTATTGTTGCTGGTGAGGATGGAGAATTCCACCGCGTGCCCGGCGCCATCCAGCAGGCTGCCATCGCCGCCCCACTTGAAGCCGCCGGCGGAGAGCAGCTTGCGCGCCTGTTCGAGCGAGCGGCGCGGCGCGGGCAAGTGCGCATCCGCCCACAGCCTGTTGCCGGGCGGCACGGGGCCGGCCAGTGGCGTCGCCTTGCCTTGA
>CAIRBY010000209.1 GCA_903876865.1 uncultured Acidobacteriia bacterium | reverse complement strand
GATGGATTTCTCCAGCCGCAGATTGTAGTAATCCTGCGGGCGCCCGTAATTGGAATAGGTGTTCATGGCGCTATCCATATTCGAGATGGTTTTGGAGAAGGTGTAATCGGCCAGCCAGGTGACGCCGTGTCCGCTGCGCCGCGCCACGGTCAACTGCAGCGCGTTCCAGGTGCCGAAACCGCGCGGCGAGTTGTAGGCGTAGATCGCGTTCCAGTAGGGCACCTGCGGGAACGGCTGCAGGGTTTGCTGCAGGGGAATGTAGTTGTAATAGTCCGGGTAGGGGAAGCGCGCGCCCAGCGCTTTGGCCGCCACCGGAATATCCGCAGCCGCGCCCACGTAATTGCCCAGCGCATCGCCGAGTCTTAGCGCCGCCGCGGGCATCTGGTTGATGTTGGCGAGCGCATTGCCATAGAGCCCGGTGGAGTTGTTGCCCAGATAGTTCGCTTCCACCGCCACCTGCCAGGGCAGCGAGACCTGAAATCCCGCGTTCCACTGTTGCACGTAGGGCACCTTGCCGCCCGCCGGATCCCACCAGACCAGACCGTAGGTGTAGCTGGCCGCGCCCGGGTCCAGCGCCGCCGCGGTCAGTTTGCCCGGATAGCCCTGGTCCCAGGAGAATGCCGCCTGGCCATTGCCCGGATTATTGACGGCGTTCTGCTGCGTGAAGCCGACCTTCTGTCCGTAGGGCGAGCCCCAATAATCGTTGGGCACGCGCGGCGCGTAGACCAGGCCGTAGGCAGCGCGAAAGACCACGGCGCGAGCCACCTGCGCCGCCACTCCGGCGCGGGGCGCGAAGTTGTTCCAGCGGTTCTTCTCAAAGCCCGAGGCGCCGGTGCGGCCGGTGCCCATTCCGGCGAACTGAATCGCGCCGGGCAGACCGGTGGAGGGATCGATGCAGGTGGTGCAGAAGTTGTTCAGCCGGTCGTGCGCCTCCGTCTGCACGGGTTCGTAGTCCCATCGCAGGCCCAAATTTAGGGTGACGCGGGCGCTGACTTTGAAATCGTCCTGGGCGAAAAGCGCTTCGTAGCGGAAGCGCGATCCCATGGGCGCGCCCACCGGGACGGTGGCGCTGGCCACCTGACCCAGCAACATGCTGGCGAAGGGGGACCCGGTCTGGTTGAAGCCCGGCAGTCCGGTCAGCGCGGAAGAGAAGGTGAAACTGCCCGGCCCATCGATATTGCGATCGTTCACGGAGTTGCGGCGCGTATCGTAGCCAATCTTCCAGGCGTGGCGCCCACGCGTTCCGGCGAGCGTTTCGGCGAACTCCCAGGACGTGGCGGCGAGCATGCCGTTGGCCATATATCCGAGCGTCGGCAGCGAGACCCGGTCGCCGCCGCTGAAGACGATCTCCGGATAATTGCCCTGACTGGCCAGGCCCGCGATGCCCAGCAGCGCCGCTCCATTTTCGTTCAGATGCGTGGACTGGCTCGCGTTGATCTGGCGATTGAAGGCGAACAGCACGTGATTCAGCAGGTTGGGGCGCACTTCGTACTCGTGCGAGAGACGCGCCATTTGCGAGCGAACGTCCTGGCTGCGCGCGCGAGACAGCGGTCCGCCATCGGCCAGCGCCGCGTTCCATACGCCGCCCTGATCCACCAGAATCCGGGGACGATCGACCCAGGCCCAACTGCCGCTGAGCTTCTGACGCGAGCCGAGATTTTGATCGCCCTTCACGGAGAACTGCGACTGGTGGAAGCTGGTCTGGTTGGAGGCGGGGAAGAAGCTGTTGTTGACCATAGCGGGCTGGCCATCCGCCTGGCGCACCTGCGGGGCGTAATCCTGCGTCATGATCTGCCCCAGACGCCGCGAGACGGCCGAGATGCGGCTCGCCGGAATCATGTTCCCGGGAAAGGGCGTGCGCGTCAGGACGCCTTTATTGGTCTGGCTGGTGGCCGGATCGAAGATCTCTCCGCGCAGGATGTTGTTGCCCGCCGCATCCTTGCCCAGGCTCTGGGTGGTGAGATAGCGGCTCATATCGCCGCTCCACCACTCCGTCAATGGCACCGTCACCCCGGGACTGCCGAGACCGGTGTTGACCTCATCGTACTTTTCGTAGGCCACGAAAAAGAAGGTGGGGTTGGCAGCCGAATAGAGGTGCGGAATCGCCGCCGGGCCGCCCAGCGAGAAGGCGTAGTTATCGCGCCGGTCGCGCTGCCGGGGGCGCGCATAGGCATTGTTCAGGAAGCTGTTAGCATCCATCCACTCATTGCGCAACTGGCCCATCCCGCTGCCGTGCCAAGCGGTTCCGCCGGACTTCATCACAAAATTGAAGATGCCGCCGCCGGTGCGCCCGAACTCGGCCGGATAGCCGCTGGTCTGCACGCGGAACTCCTCCAGCGCCTCCTGGGAGACGCTGGATTCGCCGAAGTGCCCGGCGAGATAGGCGGTGACGGAAGCACCATCCAGCAGCACCTCCTTGGAGAAGGCCGGCGTGCCGTTGACGTGGCTCGTCCAGTTATCGCCCTCCACACCGGGAGCGAGTTTGTAGGCGAAGGTCTCGGGGCTGCGTCCGCCGGCGAAAGAGAGGGGGAAATCGGCGACTGCCCTGTCCTCGAGCAGCGTGCCGGTACCGGAAGTCTGCGTGTCCAGCGCTTCGGGAGTGGCGGTGACGATGATGGATTCGATCAACTGCCCGGGCTCCAGTTTTGCATCCGCGCGCGCCGTGCGTCCCACATCCACCAGCACCGCATTGACGATCAGCCGGCGAAATCCGCTGGCTTCGAAGCTGAGCGAGTAAGTGCCGGCGGGGAGGTTGGGAAGATTGTACTGGCCGGCGCTGCCCGTCACCGCATGCCAGGCCATCTGCGTGGCCGGATTGGTGGCCGCGACACGCGCCCCGCGAATCACACCGCCCGAGGAATCCGTGACCGTGCCGGCGACTTCGCCGCGGTCGGTCTGTCCGATCAGAGGCACGGCGAGAATCAGAGCGAGCGCGGCCAGGCTGCGCGTATTGCCGAAACGGCGCTTAGGCACGGGACTTGTCCGCGGCGCCGGCGGCATAGGCCGCCTGAATTGCTTCCAATTGATAGGCCGGTCCGAGCGCGAAGGCCGTCGCCGCAGGCAGCCAGATATACCAGAACACCGCGCTCCAGGGCCAGGGAATGATACCCCAGCGCGAGGCCCAGAGCG
>CAIRBY010000208.1 GCA_903876865.1 uncultured Acidobacteriia bacterium | reverse complement strand
TCCCGTGAGGCCCGCCGCGCCGGCACTGCGCTCGCCGCAATCGCCAGCACCACCAGCAGGACCGCGGCGCCAACCAGCGTCGCCGGGTCGCGCGCTTCCACCTGATACAGCAAACTCGCCAGCAAGCGTGAGCCTGCCACCGCACCCGCCACACCCAGCACAACCCCTGCTACCGCCAGCCCGAGCGCCTCCCGCACCACCAGCCATTCGACCGCCGCCGGACGCGCTCCCAGTGCCATGCGAATCCCGATCTCCCGGCGCCGCAGCACCACCACGTGCGAGAGCACGCCGTAAATCCCCATGCAGGCCAGCAACAGCGCAAGCCCCGCGAAGCCGCCCGAAACGCTCGCCTGAAAACGCGGACCCTCTTTCAGTTCGCGCCACTCTTCGTCCATCCCGCGCACCCGCGCCAGCAGCGCGCCATCCATCGTGCGCAACTGCTCGCGCAACACACTCGCCGCCACCGCCGGATCGCCCGCCGTGCGCATCACTACATTCACGCCGTACCCGCGCGTGACTCCGCCGCCCGTCACCTTCCCCGCGGTCAGCGGCAAGTAAATCTCCGGCCGCGTCGGATTCCGCAGCCCGTCGTTGCGCGTATCCGCCACCACGCCCACCACCCGCTTCCACGGGATCGCGTTGCCGTCCACTTCTTTGCCGAGCGCTCTCTCGCCCGCGAAGTAGCGGTCCGCCAGCGTGCGATTCACCACCGCCACGAGCCCGCTGCCGTTCTCCTCCTCCGCCGTGAACACGCGCCCTTGCAGCACCGCGATGCCCATCGCCTCGAAGAAGCCCGCATCCACGCGCCGCACCACCACCTGATCGCCAACCTGTGTCGCCCCCGGCAGCGGACGGTCACTGCGGCTGAAGCCCGTGATGCGCGCCGCGCCCAAAGGCGGCAGCGCATCCGCGAAACCCATCCCAAGCAGCCACGGAGCACGTCCCACGCCCTCGCGCAGTTCGCGGCGTAATCCACCGGGATTCTCCGCGAACCGCGTGCCCTTCACCGCAATCGAGGCTGTCACCAGATGTTCCGTGCGGAATCCCGGCGCCACCGCGTTCAGCTTCACCAGGTTCTGCAGCAGCAGCCCTGCCTGCACCACCAGCATCAGCGAAAGCGCCAGCTCGCATACTACCAGCACGCGGCGCAAACGCAAGCGCGGCAGCGGCAGCACGGGCGCAAGGCTGAAGGCCAGGGTGCAGAGCAGACCCGCCCCGGCAGCCGCGGCCAGCACCTGCCCGTTCAACGCCACGCCCTCCGCATTCGCCGCCATCGCGGGACGCAGGCGCGGCAACAGCGCCACCAATCCACGGGCCACCGCGAGGCCGCCCATCACTCCCGCCGCGCCCAACACCAAGCCTTCCGCCAGCAGTTGCCCCGCCAGTTGCAACGCGCTCGCCCCCAGAGCCACGCGCACCGCCATCTCCCGCGCCCGTCCCGCCGCGCGCGCCACCAGCAGCCCTGCCACATTAGCGCCGGCAATCAGCAGGATACTCGCCACCGCCGCCAGCAGCACCAGCGCCAGGCTGCGCTGCTCGCGCACCGCATGCTCGTGCAGCGGCTCCACCCGCAGCGAAGCATCCGCGCCATAAATCCCAGGAGCCTGCGCGCGGCTGGCCGCAAGCAGCGTGGAAAGCTCCGCGCGCGCCCCGGCCAGTGTGGCGCCAGGCTGCAGCCGCGCCACCCCGTGCAGAATCTTCATTCCCCCGCCGCTGCCGTGGCGCAGCCAGCTTTCCGCCAGCGAAAGCGGTGTGAGCAGGTCGATAGGCCCCCCGCCGGGCATGCGGAATCCCGGCGCCAGCACGCCCACAATCGTGTACGCCTGCCCATCGATGCGCGTGGCGCGGCCCACCACGTCCCCATCGCCCCGGAACTGCTGCCGCCAGAGTGCATCGCTGATCATGACCACGCGAGCCGCCCCCGGTACGTCGTCGGCCGGCTGAATCCCCCGCCCCACCGCGGCGCGCACGCGCAGCACCTCCAGCAGATTCCCGCTGATGCTCGCGCTCTGCACTTCCACCGTCTCCGCGG
>CAIRBY010000207.1 GCA_903876865.1 uncultured Acidobacteriia bacterium | reverse complement strand
TGCTTTCCAGTATGCGATAGCATCGTGGGCATGTCCCGACTCTCCCTGATGGCGATCGCGCTTTTCGCCGCTTCCTGCCTGCACGGCGCGGAGTTCCCCGCGCCCACCGAGGGCGACTTCCTGGTTCACGACTTCCAATTCACCACGGGCGAGAGCTACGCGAATCTGAATCTGCATTACACGACGCTGGGCACGCCGGTGAAGAATGCCGCCGGGCGCGTGACCAACGCCGTGATCATCATGCACGGCACCGGGGGCAGCGGACGCTCCTTCCTTTCGCAGAGCTTCGGCGGGATGCTGTTCGGCAAGGGGCAACTGCTGGACGCGACGAAGTATTTCATCATCCTGCCGGACGATCTGGGTCACGGCAAAACCAGCAAGCCGAGCGACGGGGCGCACATGAAGTTCCCGCGCTACACCTACACGGACATGGTCCACGCCGAGTACCGGCTGGTGACGGAGAAGCTGGGCGTCAATCATCTGCGGCTGGTGATGGGCACATCGATGGGTGCGATGCACACGTGGATGTGGGGCGAGATGTATCCGGATTTTATGGATGCGCTGATGCCGCTGGCGTCGGCTCCGGTGGAGATCGCGGGGCGGAACCGGATGCTGCGCAAGATGATTCTCGACTCCATCAAGAATGATCCGAACTTCAACAACGGGGAGTATACGGGGCCGCTGAAGAATATGGTGGGCGCGAATTTCGCGCTCTTCATGATGACGTCGAGCCCGCTGCAGTTATTGAAGCAGGCGCCCACGCGCGAGGCGGCCGACGCGCTGTTCGAGCGGCGCTTCTACACCGCGGCGGCGGCGACCGATCCCACCGATATGCTCTACACCTTCGATTGCTCGCGCGATTACAATCCCAATCCGGAGCTGGAGAAGATTCAGGCGCCGCTGTTCGCGGTCAACTCGGCGGACGATCAGGTGAATCCGCCGGAACTCGGTATTCTGGAGCGCGAGATCAAGCGGGTGAAGCACGGGCGCTACATTCTGCTGCCGACCACGGACGAGACGCGCGGCCACGGCACGCACTCGATCCCCGCCATCTGGGGCAAGTATCTGGGCGAGTTGCTGGCGCTCACGGCGAAGTAGACGGGGATAAGGGTATGTGCCGCAGCATCAAACCGCTCTTCAATTTCGATCCGCCGGTGACGGAGGCGGAGATCCGCGCGGCGTCGCTGCAATTCGTGCGCAAGATCAGCGGCTTCGCCAAGCCATCCAAGGCGAACGAGGCGGCGTTCCTGGCGGCGGTGGAGGAAGTGGCGAGCGTTTCAGACAGACTGCTGCGCGCGCTTGAGACCAATACGCCCGCGAAGAACCGCGACGAGGAAGCGGCGAAGGCACGGGCGAAGTTTCGTGCGCGGTAAGTGCATGCCGGGCCGCTTCCCCCGTCCCCCCTTTTTGACCCCGCCTCAAAACTCCGCGGTATTGGCCGATAAGCGCCAGTGTGAAGTTCTCCGCCGTGATTTTAGCCGGACGGTCGGCGAGTTCGTGCCTGATGAGCGTTCTGCTCCTGGCAGGATTGGCGATTGCTCAGACGCCACCACCTCCTCAAGAAATGAGTACGGACCGGCCGGACGTAACGGAATCGACTTCTGCTGTGCCCAGGGGGTCGATCCAGATTGAGAATGGGTTGACCTTAGGCTCGGACCACGGCAAACGGGTCCTCGATCTTTCCGAGAGCATGATCCGGCTGGGCGTGCGTGACCGCACGGAAGTTCGCCTCGTAGTGCCGAATTACCTGAACTCGGGTCCGGAACTGGGAACGGGCTTTGACGATCCATCCATTGGCATCAAACAGCAGTTTGGACTGTTACCTGGACGAATCGAACTGGCAGTGATTTTTGGCGTCAGCCTTCCGACCGGGCAATCCGGGGTGGGCAGTGGAGGGTTCGACCCGTTCGTCAAGTTTCCGTGGGCACGGGAACTGAAGCGGGGATGGAGCGTGGGCGGGCAACAGAGCCTGTACTGGAACAGCGAATGCGGGCGCCGCAATGGGATGTGGGAGCCCACCTTCTATCTGGCCCGACAGCTTTCGCCTCCCCTGGATGCCTTTGTTGAATATGTAGGCAACTATGAGCGGCGCGGCGCTCCGAAACAGATCTTGCACTTTGGGGCATCGTACAAGGTCACGCCGCTGCAGATGGCCGATTTCCACTTCGGCTTCGGGCTGAACGCGGCGGCGCCGAACAACTTCTTCGCCGTCGGATATTCCGTTCGGTTCGACCATCTCTGGCGGTAGCTGCGTTTACGAGGTGACCTGCCAGTAAACGGAGTAGCGCTTGCTGAAGATCGAATTCAGCGGGGCGAGGGTTACGTCCGTGGCCTGTCCGGCGGTGCGGAAGGTGAGCGGCGCGCCGGTGGGCTTGATCCACGCGGAGGGGTCCGGGGACGGAGCTTTGAAGGCGGGCACATCGATCGGCAGGCGGCGCATTTGGGGCGCGTTGGGGCCCACGATCATGGCGTCGGTGAGGCCTTCGCTGCCCAGATCTCCGGCGAGCACGATGGGGCCGTAGAGGAATGCCTGCGTCCTGGGATCGTCGGGCATTGCTTCTACGCTGAGGTGCATGGGGAGCGATAGCTCGATCTTGTCGCCAGCCTTCCAGGCGCGGGTGAGGGTGAAGTAGCTGCCGGGGGTCGGGGTGACCTCGAGCGCGCGGCCATTGAGTTTGACGGAGGCGGCTTTGGTCCAGGCGGGGATGCGCAGGCGCAGGGCGAGCGGGGTGGATTTCGCGGCGGTGATGGTGAGCGTGGTGGCTGCCTGCTCGGGGAATGTCGTCTCCTGGCGGAGAGTGAGGCCGCGCTCTTCCCAGTGCAGTTCGGAGGGGATGAAGAGGTTGACGTAGAGACCTTCGGCATCGCGCCAGTAGATGCTGTCGTTGAGTTTGGAGAACTCTTCCACGCCGCTGCCGGTGCAGCACCAGAAGGAGTTGGTTTCGGTGTTGAAGGTCTTCCACGCGCCCGGTGTGAGCGAGAGGTAATACTGGGTGAAGCCGGTCTTGGGCTGGATGGTGCCGAGGCGGTGATTGAAGAGCGCGCGCTCGTAGTAATCGAAGTAGGCCGGCTCGGGCGACCAGCTATAGAGGTGGCGCGCGAGCTTGAGCATATTGTAGGAGCAGCAGCATTCGGCGGTGGCGACGCTGCGCTTGAGTTCGGAGGCGAGCAGGTTCGGCTGGGTGAGCCAGCCCTCGCCGTTGCTGGTGCCTTCGGTGACGTAGGTGCGCGCGGTGGTGACTTCGTGGAAGAAGAACGCGGCCACGTCTTTGAAGCGCGCGTCGCTCGAGAGTTCGTAGCGGCGGGCGGCGCCGATCACCTGGGGGATGTGGGTGTTGACGTGAAGGCCCGTGAGTTCGTCGCGGTGGAGGGCGAGCGGGTTGAAGAAGCGCTTCTTGGTGAAGCGGTCGCCGGCTTTGGCGTACCGGTCCTCGCCGGTGACGGCGGCGAGATTGTAGAGCACCTCGTTCATGCCGCCATACTCGGTTTCGAGGATGTTCTGCATGTGCACCCCGGTCTTGGAGGCGGACCACTCGTCGGCCCAATTGGACATGCCCTTGAGGACGTCGAGCGCCTGCTGGTTGCCGGCGAGATGGTACATATCCAGCATGCCCGCCATGATCTTGTGGATGGTGTAGAAGGGCGCCCAGACGGGCTTGCGCGCGTCCAGGCGGTCGAACCACTCGATGGGGAAAGCGGAGAGGTAGCCGCTGGAGCCGAGCTTCTGCTGGCACTTGGCGAGTTCGGCGACCAGGTAATCGGCCTTGGCCTTGGCTTCGGTATCGCCCATGGAGGCGAAGAGTTGCGCGCTGGCGGAGAGGAAATGGCCGGTGAAGTGGCCGCGCAGTTCGCCTTCGGAATTGGGTCGGACGCCGGGCGTGGGCGCTTTGAAGATCTCCCAGCCGCCGAGCGGTTCGGCGGTGGAGGGGAGTCCGGCGGTGAGGCGGAAGCTGTGGAGCAGGCGGTCGGCGGAGAGCCGGCGCATGTAGCCGCGATTCCACTCGGCGGCATCGAGGAAGGGCGAGGGGAGGAGGCGCACCTGCGTCATGGGGAAGGGCTGGGCGCGGAGGGCGGCGGGCTGGCGTGTGAAGTGAATCTCTTT
Organism: uncultured Acidobacteriia bacterium; assembly: GCA_903876865.1. Classification (GTDB taxonomy): domain Bacteria; phylum Acidobacteriota; class Terriglobia; order Bryobacterales; family Bryobacteraceae; genus Solibacter. The sequence goes on along the minus strand of CAIRBY010000207.1, from coordinate 2,424 downwards.
GAAGGGCGGGACGTCATCGAGCGTGCCGCTGCGCTTGGGGGTCAGCGTGGCGCTGGTGTCGGGGTTGGGCGCCTGGGCGGGCTGCTGCTGGGCGGCGAGCGCAGCGGTGGAACCGAGCACGGCGGCGAAACTACGGCGGGAAAGCGGCGAATTCGGGTTCAAGGCGATACCTCGCAATGCAGGTTAGGAATCGGATTCAGTATGCCATTTCTGGGCAGGCAGTTGCTTTTGGCCAGCCGATAAATGCAGCGTTGGCAGGCGAAAACGCCTGCCCTACTTCATGCCCCACACGGGTTCGAGATCGACGGGGATGCCTTTTGTTGCGGCCAATGCGGCGGTGAGTTCGGAGGGCATCCTGTCGTATTTGGCGAACCAGGCTTCGGCGCGGGCGCGATTGCCGGTGGCTTCGATTTCGAGGAGCTCTTTGGCGAGCTTGGCGATGGTCGGGGGCATCCTGGCGTAATCGATGGTGTAGCGCCCGGCGGCGTGGGTGAGCGCCTTGTTCTCCAGCAGGTAGTTGAACTCCATCATCTCGGCACGGCCGTGGGCTTCGCCGGTGCCGAAGCGCAGGGTGCGGAAAATGCCTGCGACATAGGAGGAGTAGTATTCTTCCAGGCGCGTTTTGGGTAGGGCGTCGTGATCGATTAGCCACTTGAGGCCGAACATGCCGACCACATCCGCCTTCGCTTCTTCGAGACCGGAATAGCCGCCGCCGATGGCTTCGCGGATGTCCACCTGCTTGCCGTTGACGCGCGCAAACGCGGGGCCGAGTCCGTGGCAGATTTCGTGAAGCAGCGTGCCTGCCAGATAGCCTTCTCCGCTGGCTTTGGCGGCCTGTGCCGGCTGCATCAACAGCTTCGCGATGGGCAGGATGATGTAGCTGACGCGGGCGTCCATGAAGTTCTTGAAGAAGATCTTCTTCGAGCCCTTCTTTTCGTGGATGCGGGGATCGTTGGGCAAATTGTCCGCGACCGCCTGATAGCCGTGGAGCAGGTCTCCGGCGCGGAAGGGGGCGTCCATCACTTCCATGGGGGTGAGGAAGCCGCGTTTGGAGGGGCGGTCGGCGGCGGGGAGGGGCAGCGCGTCCTGAATCTCCGGGACGTACTTCTGGTAGACGGCGAGTTTGCGGCTCTCCTCTTCATTGCGGATGAGGATGCTGGCGCCGTAGGTGGTGCGGACGCCGAGCAGGTCATCGGTGTAGGTTTCGTAGGGGGCGAAGATGACGTCGAATTTGGGATCTTTCAGGTCGAGCCAGGCGAGGTCGCTCGGGTAGTAGTCATCGCTGAGGAGGGCGTCGGCGCGGAGGCGCAGGAAGTTGGCGAAGGCGGGGTCGTCGCTGAGCGAGGCGGCATCGCGGAGGGCCTTGGCCATGGGGTCGAGCCACTGCTGATACTCCACGTGATAGGGCACGGCGACGAGCTTCTGTCCCTGGCGTTTGACCACGGAGTGCTCGTCATAGAGGGCGGCCTTTTCGGCGGGGTGATCTTTGACGTACTGTTCAATCTGGGCGCGGGTGAGTCCGCGGGGGTAGAAATCGCGGCCAGGGGGCATGAGTTCGGCGCCGGTGAAGGGGCGGTTCTCATCGACGAGGTCCCAGCGGCTGCCCATGATGGCGAGCAGGCGTTTCAGTGAGGCGTCTTGGGTGGATTGATAGAGCTTGAGGCCGGCCTGATCGGCCTGGCGCCAATAGACTTCGTCGAGCAGGCGGCAGGCATCGACGAGGCGGGCGACCATCTGCCGCTCGCGGGCGGAGAGGTTGGCGGAGAGGAAGGGCCTTTCCACCGGTTTCCACTGCGAGAGCCGTTGCGCCGGGGTGGCGGGCGGCGCGGATTGGGCGGGCAGGAGCGCCGCGGTGAGGGAAAATGCGGCAAGCGTCAGACAGCGGGCTCGGTTCATGCATTCCATGGTAACCCGGTCCGGCTGCGGCGTTGTTTACCGTTAAACGTTGGGAAAAATAATCATTTCGAGATCTGGACGCGGAATCTGCCGCGTGTAACAATGTGAAGCATGCCGGACACAGTGATCGTAATTGCAAATGGAGATCTGCGGCTCTCGGCCAACCAGCGTTGCTGGCCGGCGCAGGCTCAGGCAGAAGAGACGGTGATGGGCGCGATTCGCCGCGAAGGGCGCGAAGTGCGCCGCGGGCACGCGTTCGACCCCGCCAAGGGGCACGGCTTCATCGATAGCCAGAAATACGGAATGGAAGTATTCCGTACGCTGCCGCCGGACGCGCCGCTGGTTGTGGTGGAAGCGGTCTGGCAGTACAGCCATCATCTGCTGCACGGTTTGTATACGCATCAGGGTCCGATCCTGACGGTGGCGAACTGGAGCGGGCAGTGGCCGGGATTGGTGGGCATGCTGAATCTGAACGCGTCGCTGACGAAGGCGGGCGTGAAGTTCAGCACGTTGTGGAGCGAGGATTTC
>CAIRBY010000206.1 GCA_903876865.1 uncultured Acidobacteriia bacterium | reverse complement strand
CCGTATAGCTCGCGTACGGCCGCGGGCGGGAGTACACTGTTTTCCATAGGCACATACCGACTCAAAAGGAGAGTTGTATGGGAAAATTGTGTGCGATTTTTGTTCTTCTGGCAGGCTCCGCGCTCGCGCAGAACAGCGGCGCAAATTATTCCGGCGCGATCAGGGGCAAACTCTTCCGCGACCTCAGTTCCAATCCCCAAGGCCTCTTTGAGAAGCGCCCCAATCAGGCATTCCGGGTGCAGTTGACGCCGAATCAAGTGACGGTCCCCGGCACTACCGCCAACTGCGTGGTGGGCCTGGTGGAGGTGCCAATGGGCAGGGGAGACCAAGGCATGATGGTCCGTCCGCAGGGCAGCGGCGCGGTTGACCACGGCATCGTGATCGCACCCACGCTCCCTGCCTGTCCGCCGCGAAAATAACCGGGCCCGGAAACAGGCGCCCGGGACTACTTCGCCTTCCACTGGCGCAGGCGCGCCAGATCGATCCCGGTGCTGCCCGTGACCGTCACTCCTTCGCCCCGCTCGGTCTCGATGGCGACATCCTGAAACACCACGTCCTTCGCATTGGTGATCTTCATCCCCGTTTGCGCGCGGATCTGGACTCCGCTGAAGGTAATATTCTCCACCGGCATCTCCTTCAAGCCCGTGATCTGTCCGGCCGTTTTGGATCCCCGCGCGGTGATATTGCTGAAGTGAAAATCGCGGAACCGCGGCGTGGCTTCGGTCACCGGAACCAGATCCAGCGGCGTATCCGTGCCGTTGTAAAAAGTCGTGATCGTAAAGGCGCTCGCCACATCCTGCATCACCACGTTGGCAACGTTGAAGCCTTCCACCACGCCTCCACGGCCACGTTGCGACTTGACTCGAATCCCCACGTCCGTGCCTTGAAAGACGCAGTTGCTCACCAGCACGTTGCGCACGCCGCCGGACATCTCGCTGCCGATCGTGACGCCGCCGTGCCCGCGCAGCATCACGCAATTGGTAATGGTGATGTTCTCGTCCGGCTTGCCCACGCGCCGCCCCGCCGCATCCTTGCCGCTCTTCAGCGTGACGCAATCGTCGCCCACATCGATGCGGGAATTGAGAATCTGCACATTGCGGGAGGATTCCGGGTTGATGCCATCGGTGTTCGGCGAAGGCACCGGGTTCTCGATCGTGACGCCATCCACACGCACGAACTCGCAGAGCAGCGGGTGGACGGTCCACTCCGCGGAGTTGATCAGGTGCAGTCCTTCGATCACGACATACTTGCAGCGCACCAGTTTGATCATGTGCGGACGCCCATGCGCGAGTTTCGCCAACTCCGCGCGCTCAGCCTCCGTGCGCTGCTCCGGCGCGATCTTGCGGCGGTCCGGCCACCCCATGCGACGCCACCAGAACTGCCCCTGCCCGTCGATTGTGCCCGCACCGCGCACGGTAATGTGCTCGGCGCCATCCGCGTAGATCAACGACGAGAGTTCTTCCGTCTCGCCCCAGACACTGGGATAGAGCGGGTAGTCTTCCGGGTCCGGACTGCCGAGAAGCGTCGCGCCGGCTTCGATCTCCAGCGTGAGATTGCTCCTGAGGCGCAGCGCCCCCGTCAGATATTTCCCGGGCGGCACGATGACGGTTCCACCGCCGGCCTTGGAACAAGCCTCAATCGCGCGCACAATCGCGGCTGTGTCCTTGGTTTGCCCATCGCCCTTGGCGCCTGATTCTCTTACGTTGCAGGTAGCGGCAAATCCGCACGCGGCCAGCGCACTACAGCACGCGAGACGCAGGATTTTCTTCATCATGCGTCTATAATAACCACCAGATGAAGGTATTTGCGGTCTTAATATTCGCCTCCTCGCTCTTCTCCGCCGATCGCGAACTGACAGTTTCGCCTACCGGGCCCTTCCATTCCGTGCAGGCCGCAATCGATGCGGCGTGGCCGCACACCGTCATCCACATCCTGCCCGGAACCTACGCGGAACGCATCACCGTGCCCGCCTCCAAACCGTTCCTCACCCTGCGCGGCGACGACGCGATGAAGACGATCCTCACTGGCAATTCGCACGCGGGATTGCCCGGCCCCAAAGGCCCGATCAACACCTTCTCCACACAGACCGTCTTCGTGCAGGCCAACGATTTCAGCGCGCTGAATCTGACGTTTGAAAACTCCGCCGGCAATCAGGGTCAGGCGGTAGCGCTGACCATTCTCGGCGACCGCGGCATCTTTCGCAATTGCCGCTTTCTGGGATATCAGGATACGCTGCTGCCGCAGGCGGGGCGCCAGTATTTCGACCGCTGTTACATCGCCGGGGCTACCGACTTCATCTTCGGCGGAGCGGCCGCGTTCTTCGACCACTGCACCATCCACCTCACCGCGAATGGCTACATCACCGCCGCCAACACCACCGCACAGCAGCGCTATGGCTACGTGTTCGACCACTGCAACATCACCAGCGTGCCGGGCGTGAAAACGTATCTGGGACGGCCATGGCGCCCCTGGTCCGCCACCGTGTTTCTCTCCACCGAGATGTCGGAGGCCATCCGCCCTGAGGGTTGGAACAACTGGAGCGATCCGGCGCGAGAAAAGAGTGTCCGTTATGCGGAATATGCCAGCACCGGTCCGGGCGCCGCCCCCTCATCGCGCGTTCCGTGGGCTCGCGCACTCACCGCCGCCGAGGCCTCGGAATTCAGCATCGGGAAGGTACTGGCGGGCATTGACGGCTGGAATCCACTGACCGGCAAGGTGCTGCATCCGGTGAGCGTCGCGCCCGCGAAAGTCTTGCACAAAGCCGCTCAGCCGGTGATCCCGAAATCCTCCGCGTGGCTCGCCGCCACCGCCGATGGACAGATCTTCACGGGTACGGGCGCGGCGTGGAATCCAACCCGCGCCCACCTTCCGCCCAACGCAACCGGCGCGCACCTGCTGCGCACCGCGGATGGCGTCTTTCACGCCGTGTGGAGCAGCGGGAAACATCTCGCGCACGCCACGTCGAAGGACCTGCTGGCCTGGTCCGAACCCACGCTCACCGATATCATGGCCAGTCAGAATGCGCTCGACCTGCAAGCTCCAAATCTCTTCTTCGATGGCACTCAAGTGATCGTGACCTGGAGTTGCACGATCGCAAAGAACTTCATCCAGGCATTTCAGGAAGATGTCGAAGCCAACCCGCGCATCTGGTACGCGACCACCCGGGATTTTGCGACGTACTCCGCTCCGAAACTGCTCTTCGACAACAACTATGCCGTGCGCGACGCCCAGATTCTCCATCTGACCGGGCGCTACGCCCTGTTGCACAACGACAACACGTGGCCCACCGCCAGCCTGCGCATCGCATTCGGCGAGACGCCGCTTGGCCCGTGGGGTCCCTCGACAGACGCGTTCACACCGAAAGGCACGGCCGCGCCCGCCGCGCTCGCGGCCGGTGGCGAGTGGTGGATTTTTCACTCCGGCGGGGGCGTGCACACGCGTGATTTTTGGACGTTCCAGGAAATGCCGCCGAGTGCCGTGCTACCCAGCGCCATCATCGAAGTGCCGCGCGCCTTCGCTGCCGCCCTGCCCCGCTAGCTGAGCAACCCGGCGATTAAGGCCGCAACGAGCGTCCACAGCGCCCACGGCACGAAGACCGCGCCCATCGCACCGCCCATCGAGAGTTTTCTCCCGCCCGCGGCTTTGAGGCCGATGCCGACCAGGATGAGCGTCCAGATGCGGAACCCGTCCAGCGCCGATGCGATCGAGTAGATGAACTTCGACGTCGTGGTTTTATCCATCAGCGCCCCTGGATTGAACACCAACGGGTTTTGCAGGTTGAAGTCGTCGGGGGGCTTGAGGTACATCACCGCAATCGCCAGGAGCGTCATCAATAGAACGGGCAAGCCGGCATAGCAAACGGCCGCGTATACCTGCTTGAGCCGCAGCGGCGCAGAGAGGATACCTTTCACGATCCCGAGCAGAATCGCTGCCCATAGCAGGTACCCCACCGGCATGCCGATCAGCACGCCGAGGTAGCCTCCCACGGACGCGAACTTCAGGCCCATTCGCAGCTGCAAATCCCGTTGTTCCGGCGAGAGTTGCGCAACCCGGGTGCTGGCCTCGATCTGCTGCCTGAGCATGCGTTCCCATCCCACATGTTGCGAGAACAGGAACACGTAGAGCAACGCCACTGCCAGCACCAGAATCAGCGGCACCCAGAAACCGGGCTGTTCCGCGATGTCCTCAAAGGTTTTGGTGGGCTCGAAGAAGACGCCGACCAGCCGTGATGCCTCGCTCATGCGCTTAGGCTGCGCTTCCGGAGCCGTTTCCACTTCAGGTGTCATATCAGGACCGATTGTACTCCTAGAATGTTTTGAAACAAATCACCACGCCGGCTCGTATTCTGTTGATCGAGGGCATAATTATGCGCGCGACGTTCCTGATTCCGGCTATCGCAGTCAGTATGATCGCTCTAGCCGGCTGCGAAATCCACGATTTTGGGGATTTTGGCGGTTTCCAGCGCTATAACGAGGATTTTCACTTCAACTACCCCATGAAGAGCGGCGCCCGCCTCATGGTGGAAAGCTTCAATGGCTCGGTGGAGGTCTCCGCCTGGGACCAGGAAACCATCGATATCAGCGGCACCAAGTACGCCCGGTCTCAGGACGAGGCACGCGATATGAAAATCGACATTTCGCACTCGGCGGATTCGGTCTCCATCCGCGCCATCCGCCCCAGCATGCGCCGGGGCAATTACGGCGCGCAGTTCGTCATCAAGGTGCCGCGCGGAGTGGTCTGGGACGACCTGGTAACGTCCAACGCCGGCATTCGCGCCTCCGATGGAGCAGGACCCGCCCGCCTCAAGACCTCTAACGGCCGCATTGAAGTTCGCGGCCTGCAGGGCTCACTCCGCGCCGAGACCAGCAACAACGCCATCGAGTTGCAGGAGGTCACCGGCGCCATGGATCTCCACACTTCTAACGGCCACGTCCGCGCCGATAGCGTGCGCGGCGAACTCGCCGTCAGCACCTCCAACAGCAGCATTCGCGCGACGGTGGAGAAATCCGAAGGTTCGATCCGGCTGACAAGTTCCAACGGCTCGATCGATCTGACACTGCCGGCCGGGGCACAAGTGCCGGTGCGCGCCCGTACGTCCAATAACGGCATCACACTGCACTTGCCCGGCGAAGTCAACGCGCGCCTCTCCGCCAGCACCAGCAACGGCAACATTCACACCGATTTTGAAATGCGCCTGCGCGGCGAGATCGCCAAGCACCACGTGGATGCCACCATCGGCAACGGCGGACCGCTGCTCGACCTCGGCACCAGCAACGGCACCGTCCGGGTTCTGAAGTAGGGCGAAGCTACGGCACGGCCGGCCTGCAATCCGACGAGGCAGGTTGTCTCCCCACGCCACACCAACTTGGTGCGGTCTAAGATGTTGACATGCGGCTTCGTCTCCCGATGGTGGCATTGCTCCTGGCCGTTGCTTGCCCCGGCTACCAGGGCGAAGAGTCTCGCACTGCACTTCTCTGGCGAGTGATTGGGACTATGCGAGGAGCCCAGGCGCGGATCAATGATTATACGTGCACGGAGTTGATTACCCGTTCGATCAGCGACGGCACACCGCTCCGCGTGAGGACTTTGGATCGGTTCCGGCTCCAGGTGGCGGTCATCGGAGGCAGGGAACGATTCTCCTGGCCCGGTGCTGCCTTCGAGCGCGATGACCCCCGCGATATCGTCGGCGGCGGACTGACCGGCGTTGGCGATTTCGCCGGATTCTCCCGTTCCGTATTCTCTAGCGACGGCACGGACTTCACTACTGGCGAAGAGGAGGTCAGGGACCAGAAACCCACGATCCGGTACGACTACACAGTTCCGCGCAAAGCCAGCATCTACAGGTTGGGTTCAGGCACCGAGAGCGCAGTGGTGGATTACGGCGGTTCGTTCTGGGTGGATCCGCTGACCGAGCGGGTCGTGGCGCTAAAAGTGGAAGTCGATCAGCGCCGCAACAACATTCCCGCAGCGCTGGATATGTTCGACGTAAAAACGATGCTGGAATTCAATGCCGTCCGCCCTGTCGGCGAAGAACTCCCGTTCCCGACCAGTTCCACTCTGACGGTGGTGCACTTCCGAAACTCCATCGTGACCAGCAACCATATTGAGTTCACCGGATGCCGGCAGTACTCCGCCGAGTCCAGTATTCAATTCGGCGTGCCCGATGCAGTCAAGCCCGTTGCGCCTGCCGCGAAACCGGCAGGCGAATTGCCGGACGGCCTGGACTTGGAAGTGGAGTTGGACGCGCCGGTACGGGGGGCAACCGCGGCGGCGGGCGACGCCGTAACGGCGACACTGCGGCGTCCGGTCAGGGCCGGGACTTTTCGCTTGCCCAAGGGTGCACGGTTGCTGGGCCGCAT
>CAIRBY010000205.1 GCA_903876865.1 uncultured Acidobacteriia bacterium | reverse complement strand
GCGAATGTCTGCGCGATGGCGAAGGCACCGGTGTCGAAATACTGGTTGAGCCGCTTCTGAATCGGACCGCTGAATTGCACAACGTGGCGGATGCGGTCCGGGCGCACCGCGCCGGTGCTGGTCAGTTGTAGCGGCAAACCCTTCTGGAACGTGGCGATGCCATTGAACTGCCAGCCGCCCAGCAGCAGATCGACGGGCGCTGCCCAGTTTCCTCCCACCGCCTTGCCGCGTCCGATGGGCAGCGCCCACATGCCGCTCAGGACCAGGCGCTGGCTCACATCGAACGGCGCCACGGATTTCTCGGCGCGCAGGTTATTGGGATCTGGAATCGTAGCGCCGGTAGCGTTGGTGAGGCTCTTGCCGATGGTGTACCCCGCCTGGAAGCCAATGCCCCTGGAGAAGCGCTTCTGCACTTTGCCCTGGAACGAGTGATACGTCAAACCTCCCAGTGACTGCGCCTCGCTGCTCACCGTGGTGTATTGCGGATAGGGGAAATACAACTGCCGCCGCGCCACCGTGGTTTTGGAGAGGGAAGAGGTGGGGTCCGTAATCACGCCGTAGAACGGATTCGGCACCGTGGCCTGCATGTAGGTGCCTGTGGCCAGTTCGGCAGCCGTGAGCACGTTTAGCTGAAGGTTGGATACGGAAACGTGCGAACCTTTGTTGCCCACATAGGCGGCTTCCAGCAGCAGGCTATCGCGGATCGACTTCTGCAACGTGAAATTCCACTGCTGATATTGGCCGCTCTTGAGCGAAAGCAACGCCGAATTGGTGGTCTGCCCGATGTTGAGATCCGGCTTCATGGAGCCCACGGTGGCTGGCGGGCGAATGCCGCTGGGATACGGGTTGGCCATGGTCGTGAAGGGATCCACGTCGTTGAGCGTGGTGGTCTCGCTGGTGGTAGAGGAGAAGCCGTCGGCAAAGGCCGAGGAGAGCGTGGCGTCGGCCGAAGAAAGGCCATAGAAGATGCCGTACGCCATGCGCACCACCATTTGCCCGGGCGCGCGCCACGCCAGGCCCGCGCGCGGTCCCGCGTTGGTCCATTCGGGGTCCGTGACGCGGCGGGTGTTGCCGGTGCGGTACTCCATGGCGCCCTTCAAATCCAGGCTCGGGACCTTGGCGGAGATGGGGGAGGGAACAGCGAAATTCAGCACGCTCTGGCGGTCAAAGCGCTCCGTGCGCGGCGAATTCACCTCCCATCGCGCGCCGAGGAAAAGCGTGAGGCGGCGGGACACGCTGAAATCGTCCTGCACGTAGGCCGCGTGGTAGGAACTGCGGAAGGCGGTGGCGGGCTGGTTGGTGATGCTGCCGCTGGCGGGTAACCCCATCAGCATGGTGGCCAGGGCATTGCCCGCGGTGGTGCTGGCGGTATTGGGGTCCGGCCCCTGCGCGAACGCCTGATTGAAGCTGAAGGTTCCGGCAAGGCTCGCGTTCTGCAGCTGGTTGTTGTAAAACGCACGGTATTCGGCGCCGGTCTTGATGCGGTGCCGGGCGAAGAGTTTGGTGAGGCTGCCTTCCAGAGCCGGCACGGTCTGCGTGCTATAGTTCGACCCGCCCATGCTGACGCCGGTATAGCCGCTGGCGGAAACCGTGGGGATGGCGCGCATCTGCTGCGCGTCGCGGAAGTAGGCGGGTAGGCCGATCTGCGTGACGTCGAACCCTTCGGACCACGCCTTGCGGCTGCCGTACTGGTAGGTGATGGCGAAATTGGCGCTGGCAATCAGCGTGGGAGAGATGGTGTAAACCTCCTGCATCGACGCCGAACGCCGGCGCTGAATCAGCGGCGCGGTGGTGGGGTTGCCCACGTTGCCGAATTCGTTGGGCTCTCCCACGAAGGGATTCTGGTAATTGGCGCGCCCGAAGATGTGGTGTGCGCCGAGGTATTGATCGAGCTTGAAGTTCACCGTGTCATTGTGGTTGCGGCGCGGCGTGTTCACCGGCAGGTTGCCGGTCAGACTGGTGTTGATGGGCAGGGGATAAAATGCCATCAGTTTGCGGCCCACCGGATCCTGCCGCGCGAGTGGAATTACGTTGCCCGGAAAGGCCACGCGCACGGTTGCCCCGGTGGAACTCTTGGTGGTGTTGAGCGGGTCGTACATCAGCACGGGTTTCCCCGCCGCATTCAGGCTCCGGGAAAAATCTCCGGTGCGTTCCAGCGCGGTGGGGACGGTGAGGCTGGCGGGAATGCCGTACACTTCGCGGAGGGCTTCGTAATCCACGAAGAAGAAGGTGCGGTCGCGCCCGTTGTACGTTTTCGGCAGGTAGACGGGGCCGCCCAGGGTGCCGCCGGCCTGATTGCGCTGCAGCGCGGGCAGAGCCAACCCTTGCGCGTTGCTGAAAAAGTCGTTGGCGTCCAAAACCTTGTTGCGCAGGAACCAGTAAGCGGTGCCGTGGAGCGTGTTGGTGCCGGACTTGGTGACCATGCTGATGGTGCCGCCGTTGGTGCGCCCGAATTCGGCGGACATGGAGTTGGTGATCACTTTGAATTCGGCCACCGAATCCACATTGGGCGAGTAGACCATCATGTAGGAGGTGCCGCGGGGCGTGGAATTGGCCGCGCCGTCCACGGTCACCGTGCTCATCCCGTAACCGACGCCATTGATGCCGGGGACGTTGTTGCCCAACTGCACGGCGGCACCGGGTGCGGGGTCCTGCGGCACCACGCCGGGCGTCAAACCGGCGAGCGTCATGGCGTCGCGCCCGTTCAGCGGCAGGTCCAGGATCTGCCGCGCCTCGGTCACCTCACCCAGGGAAATCGAGGCCGATTCCAACAGCGGCGACGCCGCGCTCACCGTCACCGAATCGGTCACGGCGCCCAGTTCCAGGTGGACGTCTACCACCAGGCGGTCGTTCACATGCAGGATCAGCCCCTCGCGCAGGGTGCGTTTGAAGCCGGGCGCTACCGCCGCCACGGAATACGCGCCGGGTTCGAGAAAAGGAACCGTATATTCGCCGGCGCCGTTGACGGGAAGAGCGCGCGAGACGCCGGTGGCGGCATTGGTCACCGTCACGCGCGCGGTAGCCACCACGGCATCCTGCGGGTCTCTGACGGAGCCCATGATGGAGCCGGAAGTCGTCTGGCCGAACGCACGGGCAGAGAACAGAAGCGAGATCAGAAGAACGCGCCGCATCACGCAAAGAGTGTATTCAGCATCTCGCCCGCTGTCAACATAAACTGATATCCCAGAAAGTGTGATACCGTGGGCACCTGCCATGAAAGTCCGCCACTCGGTATTGGCCATGACGGTGCTGCTGGCGGGCATCACGTATCTAGACCGCGTCTGCGTCTCCATCACCGCGCCCCTGATGATGCGCGACCTGGGCCTGACGCCGGTGCAGATGAGCTTTGTCTTCAGTGCCTTCACGCTGGCCTACGGGCTATTCGAGATCCCGACCGGATGGTGGGGGGACCGGGTGGGGACGCGCCGTGTGCTCACCCGCATCGTGATCTGGTGGAGCATCTTCACCATGGCTACGGCAGGCGCTTTCCACTACGCCTCGCTGTTGGCGACGCGCTTCCTGTTCGGCGCGGGCGAAGCCGGGGCATGGCCCAACGTGGCGCGCACCTTCTCGCGCTGGATACCGAAATCCGAGCGCGGCACCGCGCAAGGCATCTTCTTCATGGGCGCGCACCTGTCCGGCGGATTGACGCCGTTGCTGGTGACGGCGATGCTCGGCATCATGCCGTGGCGGGCGCTGTTCCTGGTGTTCGGCTGCGTGGGGTTCGTGTGGGCGCTGGTCTGGTGGCGCTGGTTCCGCGACGACCCCGGCGAACACGCGCAAGTCCAACCCGAGGAACTGGCCCTGATCCGGAAGGGGCGGCTGCCGGAAGCCCCGCATGGCAGCGGCACGCCCTGGCGCAGCCTGCTTGCCAACCGTCATGTCGCCGGCCTTTGCCTGATGTACTTCACGCAGGTGTACGGTTTTTATTTCTACATCACGTGGCTGCCGACCTATCTGAAGTCCACGGGAAAGCTGGCGCCCTTCGAACTCTCGGTGCTTTCCGGCTTGCCGCTAATGCTCAGCGTTCTGGCCGATCTCTTCGGCGGCATCGCCACGGACCGCCTCTCGCGCCGCTGGGGCCCGCGTCTGGGCCGCGCCGTATGCGGCGGGGCGTCGCTCTTCTTCGGCGGCATTTTTGTGATCGCGGGCGCGGCTGCGGGCGACCTGGTGGTCTCGGCGGTTCTGATTGCCATCGGCGGAGGCGCGAGTGCGTTCCTGCTGGGGGCGGCGTGGGGAACCTGCATCGATATCGGGGGCAGCCACTCCGGTGTGATTGGCGCGGCCATGAATACCGCTGGGCAGGTGGGCGGCTTCCTCAGCCCGATCGCGGCCGCCTTTCTGGTGCGACACTACGCTTCCTGGAGCAGTCCGCTGTACCTGGTCGGCGTGCTGTACCTGTTGGGCTCGTTGTGCTGGTTGTGGATCAACCCGGCGCAGAGCGTGGACGCGGCGTGAGAGGTCGAAGGTCATTGCGAGCAGCGCGCAGCAGGCGCGCCGGGGCCTTGCCGGGAACTTCCCTTCGCATTGCCGGGCCGCCCGCTGGTCTGCGGGAAATCGTCGGTTAGAGGAACCTGCCGTCCTTCCTGATGACAGGCAGCGGTGCTGGATTCGCCGGCACGCGGATGTGGTTCGACGGGTCGCCTGCCACCAGCGGCAGACCCGCGGGAGCCCAGTGCTTTACGTAGCCGAGCGTTCGGGATTGGCACAGGATCACCGCAGTGACGCTGCGTGGATGGGGCAGGGAACATGGACGGCCGGAAGTTCGAGATGGTTCCAGCGGCGCCATTCAGTGATGGCGCACTCGAACTCTGCAAGGTCACCGAGGGGAAGGGAAGAGTGCGGGTCCGGGCGGGAAATTGACCTTTGGCTTGCCTCTCTCAACCCTCTTCGCAGTTTCTTCCGCGAT
>CAIRBY010000204.1 GCA_903876865.1 uncultured Acidobacteriia bacterium | reverse complement strand
TGGTGCTTTCGATCAACGCCCGAAACAACTCTCCCGAACCTGCCTCGGTGTTGGAATTGCCAGCCCCGCCGCTCATGTTCCAGATTGTACTCCCCGTCCCGCGCCGCGCAAACTGGACTTTCAGTCGCCGCGTCAGACTTTTGCTACACTATAGCGGGGACGGGCAGTCCACTCGATGCCTCTACCCCGCGTCTTTCATGCGCGCCCGTAGCTCAGCTGGATAGAGCGTTTGCCTCCGGAGCAAAAGGCCAGTGGTTCGAATCCACTCGGGCGTACCACCCTCACTCGGAAACCACGAGTTTCGTTACTGCACTCCTCCCCGTCCCCACCCGCCACTGCCTTCGATTATTATGAATCAGACACACCAGTCCTGATACGGAGGCTTCTTATGGACGATCACTCCTCTCCCGCACGCCGGCGCTTTCTCCAATCCGCCGGAGGCGTCCTCTTGCTCAAACCCGAAATCGTCTTCGGCTCCCAAGCCAATTCCACCGTCGAAGTCGGCCTCGTCGGCTGCGGCGGCCGCGGCAACTGGATCGCGCCCTTCTTCCCCGAACATGCCGGCGCGCGCGTCGTCGCCGTGGCCGATGTCATCCAGTCCCGCCTCGAATCCACCCGCGACAAATTGCACGTCTCCCCCAACCGCGCCTATTGGGGCCCGGACGCCCATCGCGAACTCGCCCACTCCACTCTCGATGCCGTCGTCATCGAAACCCCGCCCTACTTCCATCCCGCCCACGCCGCCTCCGCCATCGCCGCCGGCAAGCACGTCTTCTGCGCCAAACCCGTCGCCGTCGATGTCCCCGATAGCAAAAGCTTCCTCGCCACCGGACAGCAGGCCCAGGCCCGCCACCTCAGCTTCTGGGTCGATTTCCAAAGCCGCGCCCGCCCCGTCTTTCAAGAGGCCGTCGCCCGCATGACCCGCGGCGATATCGGCAAGCTCGCCATGGCCCAGATCTACTACTACGCCAACCGCCCCTGGACCGACCGCTCCACCCCCGGCATGGACCCCGGCCACAAACGCATCGTCAACTGGCTCGGCGACCGCGTCATCTCCGGCGACATCATCGTCGAACAGAACGTCCACGTCATCGATATGGCCAACTGGTATCTCGGCGCCCATCCCCTCAAAGCCGTCGGCTCCGGCGGACGCACCAACTGGGCCGGCACCAAGAGCGATACCGGCGATTCCTTCGACCACTTCGCCGTCACCTTCTGGTACCCCAACCAGGTCCACGCGTCCTTCAGCTCCCACCAGCTCACCGGCAAATCCGCCGACCTCTGCGTGCGCTGCTTCGGCCTCAACGGCTCTGCCGATACCCACTACGGCGGCCTCGTGCGCCTGACCGCCGACGACCCCGCCAAGTCCTGGAACGGAGCCGAGAAAGACGATACCTTTACCGGCGGCTGCATCGCCAACATCCAGAACTTCATTCAGAGCATTCAGTCCGGCAAGCCCATCAACAACGCCGCCACCGCCGTGGAAAGCAACCTCACCGGCATCCTCGGCCGAACCGCCGCCTACCGCGAAGCCACCGTCACCTGGGATGAAATGATGGCCTCCACCGAAAAATGGGAAGCCTCCCTCAAACTCAAATGGTAAAGCTCCCCCGCACAGTGGGGCGGTCCCCCCGGACCGCTCAGCCATCTGACTCTTCCACCGCGCCCTACCGCGTCAGCCGCCGCCCCCCTCCAACTCAAGCGGCGACCCTCCCCCGCACAGTGGGGCGGTCCCCCCGGACCGCGGCCGACGCCCTCGTCGGCCTCTCGACCCGCGCAGCCATTTGACTCTTCCACCGCGCCCTATCGCAGCATCCGCCGCGCCATACGCAGCACATTCACCGCCGTCCGCACCACCGGCATCCGGTCCCACCACTGCCCGTGAATATCGCTCCGCGAACTCCGCTGCGTCGCCAGATTCGGCGCCCCTATCCACGTCCGCACATCCGGATTCTGATCCCGGAACATGCACAGCGCCCCGTCATAATGCTGCGGACCGCCTTCCGGATGCCCGTTCGGCCGCGCCATCACCTGCTCCAGATACTCCACCAGCCGCGGCAGAATGTTGCGGTGCACCGCATACAGGTGCGCCGTCATCACCGGCTGATCCCACGGACGCAGCAGCGAATCCTGCATCGCCGCCGCTTCCACATGGCCCAAATGCACAATGTCCCAATCGTCGCCCGAAAGCAGCGCCGCCACTTCCGCCTGCCGCGCAATCAGCTCCGGCGTGAAGCAACAATCGTCTTCGATCACCAGCACCGCCCGCAGCCCCGAATCGCGCGCCGCCTTCAGTACCTGGTAATGGCTCTGGAAGCAGCCGCGTGCTCCCAGGCTCGGCCAATCCTCCACCGCGGTCGCACGCACGGCGGGGAAGAAGTCGATCTGCCCGGCTTTCGGTTCCAAGCCCAGGCGGGAAAGTTCAGAGCGCATCTCGCGCCGCCGGTCGGCGCGCGAAGGCAGGTTAATGATGGCGATGCGGTCGAAGCACTCCGCCAAGGTTGTCGAGGTCATGCTTGCCGAGGTCATGCTTGTCGAGGTCATGCTTGTCGAGGTCATGCTTGTCGAGATCAAGCGAGTCGCGTTCAAAGAAGTTGCACTCATTCGCCAATCCATTTTGCAAGCCATGGGCCAATCGCCTGCCAGGCCGTAAGTCCCGGAAAACTAGAGCCTTGCCTCCGCCCCCGCCCCGCCCCGCCGTCGCGATAGGGAACGCCGTACCCCCGCCGTTGTCATGGAACGGAACACCCCGCCCCGCCACCGGGAAATCGCCCACTTCCTATCCTTCTGCAACTGCGCCACTTACCCGCCAGCCCCGGCTTGGCACACCGGGTGCATTCACTCCTGCCAGTGAACGCATCCACTTCAAACCGATACTTGCTAGTCACGCACATCCCGTTCGCCCGTTCGCAGGACGGCACTCCCCTGGTCGACGCCCTCTGGGCCCGCGACCTCATGGGACTGCGCGCCTCCGCCGGACCCATCCGCGTGGCCGCCCCCGAATACTCCGACATCGCCGCCATGGGCACCTGGGGCCCCGGCCTCGTCGAACTCCGCCCCGAATCCGGCATCGAGTTCGCCGGCTTCGCCCCCGTCCGCTCCCGCCGCGATCTCTGGAAGTGGCCCTCCATTCGCGCCGTCCTCCGCCGCGAAGTGGAAGCCTGCGATCTGGTCCACACCTCCAATTTCTTTCCGCCCTATCTCGGCCTCAACTATGCCCACGATCTCGCCGTCACGCTCGGCAAACGCACCCTCTTCGTAATCGCCGAAGACTTCACCGACATGCTCTCCTGGGAGTGGATCCGCACCGCCCCCACCGCCTTCCAGCGCTGGCGCCGCGAGCGCGGCCTCCGCAAAATCGATGCCCGCGTGCGCCGCAGCGCCGCCTCCGCCGGACTCACCTTTCTCCACACCCCCGCCGCCGTCGAACGCTACCGCCTCGCCGCCCGCAACAGCGTCGCCATCCGCCAGCCCGGCCATGAGACCTCCGACATCCTCAGCAACACCCTGCTCGAACAGCGCCTCGCCTCTCTCACCTCCGGACGCCCCCTCCGCATCGTCTGCGCCGCCCGCCACTCCGGCCTCAAAGGCCTGGATCTGCTGATCGATGCCTGCGCCCTCCTCCAGCAGCGCGGCATCCCCGTCGAAGCCGATCTCTACGGACAGGGCCCCGATACCGATGCCCTCCGCGCCCGCATCTCCGCCCGCGGCCTCCAAGGCAAGGTCCGCCTCCCCGGCTCCATCGCGCCCGGCCCCGCGCTCTATACCGCCCTCTCCGCCGGCGACCTCTTCCTCATGCCTCACCGCACCACCGATTTTGGCCGCGCCTTCTTCGATGCCATGGCCGCAGCCCTTCCCGTTCTCGCCTTCCGCACCCCCGCCAGCACGGACACCGTCTACGACGGCATCGATGGCTTCCTTTCTCCCTTGGACGATGTGCAGGGACTCGCCGAACGCATCGGCTACCTTGCCACGGACCGCGAAACCCTCGCCCGCGCCTCCCGCGCCGCCCGGCGTCGCGCACTCGAAAACACCCGCCAGACCTGGTACGCCCTGCGCGCCGCCTGGACCAACAATCTTCTCAACGAGGCAATATGACAGAAACACTCCAAGCCCACTCCGCCGCGATCCTGACCGCCGGCAACGCGCCCGCCGGATCTAACACGAACGAGATTCCCCTGTGCGTCGATCTCGATGGCACCCTGCTCCGCACCGATATGCTCCATGAAGGCATGGCCCGCCTGCTCGCCCGCCCCTGGCTGCTCCTGGTGGCCGCCTTCCAACTGCTCCGCGGCCGTGCCGCGTTGAAGCACTGGCTCGCCGCCCACGTCCCGCTCGATCCCGCCCTCCTGCCCTACCGCCAGGATGTGCTCACCTGGCTGCGCCAGCAGAAGCAGCGCGGACGCCGCCTCGTGCTCGCCACCGGCGCCGATCAATCCCTCGCCCACGCCGTCGCCGCCCACCTCGGCATCTTCGATGAAGTCCTCGCCAGCGATGGCTACGTCAACCTCACCGGCCGCGCCAAGGCCGACCGCCTCGTCACCGAATTCGGCCAGGGCCACTTCGATTACGTCGGCGATTCCGAAACCGATCGCCCCGTCTGGGCCGCCGCCCGCCGCGCCATCCGCGTGGAACCTGCCGCCGGCGCGTCCAAACTCAAGGCCGTCGTCAAAGCCCTCCGCGTCCGCCAGTGGGTCAAGAACATCCTCGTCTTCATCCCGCTCGTCACCTCCCACAACTGGTTCAGCGCCACCGCGCTCGCCCACGCAGCCGCCGCCTTCTTCGCCCTCAGTCTCTGCGCATCGGCCATCTACGTGGTCAATGACCTGCTCGATCTCGATTCCGATCGCCGCCACGCCACCAAGCGCCGCCGCCCCTTCGCCGCCGGCACCCTCTCCATTCCCGCCGGCATCGCCGCCATCCCCCTCCTGTTGGCCGCCTCCGCGCTGGTCTCCGCCTTCCTGCCCTCCGGCGCCCGCATTCTGCTCGGTGTCTACCTGATCGCCACCACCGCCTACTCCTTCTACATCAAACGCAAACTGCTGGTGGATGTCTTCACCCTCTCCCTGCTCTACACCCTCCGCGTCGTGCTCGGCGGCGCCGCTACCGGCGTCGAGTGCTCCCCCTGGCTGCTCGGCTTCTCCATCTTCCTCTTCATGAGCCTCGCCTTCTGCAAGCGCGCCGCCGAACTCTTCAACCTGCGCGCCCAGAACCGTGAAGGCGTCGCCGGTCGCGACTACTTCGTCTGGGATCTCAGCGAACTCAACATGTTCGGCGTCGCCGCCGGCTACCTCGCCGCCATCGTGCTCGCCCTCTACATTCACAGCCCCGAAGTGCGTCTGCTCTATAAGTCGCCCGAGTGGCTCTGGGCCATGGTGCCGATCGTCGTCTACTGGGTCAGCCGCATCTGGATCGTCGCTTCCCGCGGCGCCATGAACGAAGACCCCATCGTCTTCGCCACCCGCGACCGCGTCACCTACCTCTGCGCCGCCATCGGCGCCGCCTGCCTCCTGCTCGCCACCACCGGCGTCATCCGCATCCCGGGAGTTGCCGCTTGAAACTCCGCTGGATCATCCTCATCTTCCTGCTGCTGAATCTGGTCACCGCCACGCGCTACCCCTCCGTATGGGTGGACGAGGTCCAGTTCTCCGACCCCGCCGTGCGTCTCGCCGGCGGCGACGGCGTCACCTCCCCCGCCTGGTTCGCGCAGCCCTCGCACGCTTTCTTCGCCGGCAACGTCCCGCTCTATTCCCTGGTGCTCTCCGGTTGGGTGCGCGCCTTCGGCGTCTCCGCGCTCGCCGTGCGCTCGCTCAACTACTTCCTCACCGCCCTGCTCTGCGCGCTCCTCTGCGGCTTCGCCGCTGCGCGCGGCTGGATTCGCCGCGACCGCGCCACCCTGCTCGCCCTCCTCCTGATGGCCGGCCACTCCATCATGTTCTCCTTCCGCATGGGCCGCTATGACGTGCTCGCCATGTGCCTCTTCGCGCTCGGCGCGTGGGCCTGGGCGGATACCAACCGCACCCGTTCCATGGCCGCCCTCTTCGCCATCGCCACCTTCCTCCCCTGGGCCGGGCTCCAAACCCTGCCCGCCGCCGCCGTCTATTGCGCCCTCCTCTGCCTCTGGCTCGGCCGCGAAGCCTTCCTGCGCAGCCTCGCCGCCGGCACGGGAATCCTCGCCGGCGCCGCCGCGCTCTTCGCCTTCTACTCCTCCCACGGCGTCTGGAGCGCCTTCCGCGCCTCCACCTCCGGCATCGGCCTGATCGGCCAGAGCGTCACCCAGAAACTCGCCCATCTGCCCGCTGCGTATCTCGGCGATAAGAGCGCCCTCTGCCTCATCGCCGCCGCTTGCCTCCTGAGTTGGCGCGGCCGCACCAAACTGCTGAGCTTCGCCCTCACCTGCGCGCTCCTGCTGCCCGCCGCCCTCCACCTGGCCGGCAAGTTCCCCGTCTATTACGGCTGGATGACCTACCTCCCGCTCGCCGTTGCCGTCGCCTCCCGCCTCCAATCCGAACCGCGCGGCAATGTGCGCCGGGCCGCCATGGCACTGGCCTGCCTCGCCATCGCCGTTGGACTCCCCGGCCGCATGGTCGCCGTCGCCGCACAGTGGCGCGACCGCGATCCGCGCGCCATCGAACAATGGGTGGCCACCTCCGGCATTGCCTCCGGCCAGCCCGTAGTCGCCGATTTCAAAACCTACTACGCCCTCCGCCGCCAGGGCGCCGCCATCTACCTGCCCACCTATCTGGACGCCATGAGCGCCACCGAACGCGCCTCCGTCCACACCCTGCTGCTGCGCCGCGAAGATCTCGACCGCGCCACCAGCCTCCTCGGCGGCCAATGGCAGCCCGCCGGCCCCGAATGGTCCACCACCCGCGCCGGCAACACCGTCATCGCCAAATTCTTCCGCGAATTCCACGAAGACGACTACGCCCTCCGCCTCTACTACCGCCTCTGAAGAGCCGCGTGAAGGTCCCTGTATTCCTGAGCACTCGTTTCCTCGCAACTGGAACTCGTGGCGCAGGCATTCCTGCCTGCAGCGCCGAGATTCGTCTCGGCGGCCTTTCCCCCGCCGCCGAAGAAGCATTCTCGACCCGCCTACCGCGACGGCAGGCAGGATGGCCGAACCACCGCCAAGGGCTTACGGCCCCGGTTGTCGGACACGATCCGGGGGGACCACGCGGCGCCCTGTATCACTGAGCACTCGTTTCCTCGCAACTGGATCTCGTGGCGCAGGCATTCCTGCCTGCAGCGCCGAGATTCGTCTCGGCGGCCTTTCCCCCGCCGCCGACAAAGCATTCTCGACCCGCCTACCGAGACGGCAGGCAGCAATGCCCGCGCCACGAAGAACTCGAATCTACGCCGACCCGCTAGCCACGCGAATTGCGGCCTGCCGCTCCAGGCCTCCCGCCAAACCGCGCGGCGCCTTGTAGGGCAGGCGCTCCCGCCTGCCAACCCCGCACGCCCGAAAAGTTGGCAGGCGCAACCACCTGCCCCACCCTTCGGCGCCCGAAACGAAGCCAACCGTGGCGGCTCCTCATGGCCAGTACCCGCGGCGCCAACCCAAACCGCAGCAACGCCGCATAAAACACCGGCAGACTGCCTCGCGCTCAC
Source organism: uncultured Acidobacteriia bacterium (assembly GCA_903876865.1). Lineage (GTDB taxonomy): Bacteria > Acidobacteriota > Terriglobia > Bryobacterales > Bryobacteraceae > Solibacter. The sequence continues at coordinate 1,425 of CAIRBY010000204.1, read as the reverse complement.
CGACAGCATCGACATCACGCCGATGCTCTCCACCACGCTCGCGGCCAGGCAGGCCACAGCCATGCCCACAAACCACACCGCCATCGCCTGCGACCGCAACCGCAAGCGAGACCCCGCCCATGCCGATTTCCAGCAGCGCGGCCAAACTCATTCTGGATGGGTGCGCCGCGGCATTCACTCAGAAGCCAGGCGCCGTGAAGATCGGGCCCAGGATCGCGCAGTTCACCGCGATGACGGCCACGAACTGACTCAGCAGCAGCACCCCAATCATTCGGCCAGTGCCCCGGCCACTGCCCCGGCCGGTTTGCGTGGTGGATCTCGTGGGAAGCTCGCGAGCGAACACGCTGTTCCAAACTCGGTCGAGCGCCCTCGTGACGAAGTTCCCTCCCCGTCACACCACTTCGAACTTTATTTCCGCCTGTCCGTGCAATCCCCTGCCCCGCGGCGCCGCCTTCCGCCGCCCGTGCGTATGCCATCCTCAAATTGGGTGAGGCACTGCGCGGAACACCCCCCGATTTCCGTACGTATCCTTACGGTTTGGAAGGCTAACTCCTCTATAATCAGTAAAATTTCCGTAAGGATCCTTACGGTTTCGTCCGCTCGCGTCCATCCGGGGGAGGGAACGAACTACGCCGGAACCGACTCGGTGGCGCCCAAAGACACCGCCCGCGGCTTCTTCGCCGCGCGCCCGAAGCGCTTGCCGAACGCCATCAGGGGCATTTCGATCCAGCGGTAACTGACCCACGCCGCGCCAAATGCCAGCACTACGTTCAGCGGGAAGAGCTGCCACGGATGCCCTGCCGTCGGTGTCAGGAACAGTTGCTGCCAGATGTACAGGCTATAGGAGAGGCGCCCGATCCAGCGCAGCGGAGCCGCTTCCAGCAGGCGGGCGGAGAGCTTGCCTCCCCCCAGTGTGGTCGAAACCACCAGCGCCGCGACCAGCACCCGCTGCCACAACACAAACAGCGGCGGATAGAAGTACAGGCAGCCCAGAACCCCCATCGCCAGCGCCAGCGTCACCGCATCGGAGACATGGCGGGTGGCGAAGGCGCGGACGCGCGGAACCTGCAGCAGCAGCGCCGCCCAGCAGCCGAACGCAATCCCGCTGATGCGCACATCGCTGCGGTACGGCGTCACCGTGCCGGGGAGCATCGCGTCGAACCAGTGGAAGCGATGGTCGGCCATCCGCCAGGCTTCGAGCAGCAGCAACAGCCACGGCGCGGCCCAGCGCAGCCGTTTCGGTCCCAGCACCGCGAACAGCAGCGGAAACAACAGATAGAAGTGCTCTTCCACAGCGAGCGACCAGAAATGCCCCGTCTCCCAGGACCAGTAGACCTTTCCCAGATAGTTCCGGCAGAACAGCAGGCAACTCGCCCAATCCGCTCCGGCCACCACCACCACACCCGCCCCGGCCAGCACGCCGAG
>CAIRBY010000203.1 GCA_903876865.1 uncultured Acidobacteriia bacterium | reverse complement strand
GCTTTTCGAAGATGCTGATGGCGCCGTTGGGATCGTAGCCGGCGGAGTAGAGGTACTGCACGCCCAGATAATCGGCCTCGGATTCGTCCTGGCGGGCGAAGTGAAGGAAGGCGGTGGGGATGCCGAGGGCAGCGCCCTGACGGGCGGCATATGCGCCGGGTCCGTTGCCGAGCAGCACGCTGAGCGGAATGGTGGCGATGTTGGCGATCTCGGACTTGGTGGCCTGCCGCGTCATGTGGCGGGCGGCGACGTGGGCGATTTCGTGCGCCATGGCGGCGGCGAGTTCGTCCTCTTCATCGGCGATCTTGATCAGGCCGGTGTAGATGAAGACGAAGCCGCCGGGAAGGGCGAAGGCATTGGGCGAATCGCCCTCGATCACCTGGAAGGTGAAGGGCACCTTGGCATCGGAGTTGCGCACCAGATTCTGGCCGATGCGGTTGACGTATTCGGTGAGCAGCGGATCTTCCACCACTTTGGCCTGGCGCTGCACTTCCTGCGCAAGCTGGCGGCCGAGCGCGATCTCTTTTTCGAAGGAGTAGAAGTTGACGCCCTTGCCTACGTCGCGGGTACCGATCTGGGCGGGGTCGTCCTTCCTGGCAGTGGATTGGCCAAAAAGGGACGAGCAGACCAGCAACAGCACGAGGCTTGCCGCGGACCGAACGCTCATCTGCTTCTCCGAAATCTCATTCTTAACGTATTGTATAAAGAATGGGATCAGAAAATGTAAACACTTCCGCGGCGGGAATCCCGTTGTGGCAGCGCTACGCGGATCAGTTTCCGGTGCGGGAGAACCTGGTCTACCTGAACCACGCGGCGGTCTCGCCGCTGCCGCGGCGCTGTGCCGATGCCTTGAAGCACCTGGCGGACGATTGCCTGCATTACGGCAGCCTTCACTACGGCGAATGGCTGGCGGCGTATGACGGGTTGCGTGCGGCGACGGCGCGGCTGATCAATGCCGAGGCGAATGAGATCGCGCTGCTGAAGAATACGTCGGAGGGCATCGCCACCATCGCCATGGGGTTGGATTGGCAGCCCGGCGACCGCATGGTGGGCTTCCGCGAGGAGTTCCCGGCGAACCTCTACCCGTGGAAGCGGCTGGAAGCCAAGGGCATCGAAGTGACCTGGCTCTCTGTCTACGATTCGCTGGAAACCATCGACGCGGCGTGCCGGGGAGCGCGGCTGCTCTCGATCAGTTTCGTGCAATTCCTCAGCGGCTACCGCGCGCCCATTCAAGCGATTGGTGAGATTTGCAAGCGTAACGGCTGCATTTATCTGGTAGATGCGATTCAGGGTCTAGGCGCGTTCCCGCTCGATGTGCGCGCCTGCCATATCGATGCGCTGGCGGCGGACGGGCACAAGTGGCTGCTGGGACCGGAAGGCTGCGGCGTCTTCTACATCAAGCAGGAGTTGCAGGATCGGGTGGAACCGGTGGAGTTCGGCTGGACCAACGTGGCGGGCTACAACGATTACGGCTCGCGCGACATGACCCTGCGGCAGGATGCGGGACGGTACGAATGCGGAACGCTCAACACCATTGGCTGCTTTGGGTTGAGAGCATCTATTGAATTTTTACTTGAAGTAGGGCAAAGAGAAACCGGTCCGGTTATCCAAGGGCTGGCGGACCGGATCGCGGCCGGCGCGCAGGCGAAAGGCTACGAACTGTTTCGCGAGCGTACGCCAGAGAACGGGTCGGGCATCGTGAGCTTCCGCAAGCCGGGGGTGGAGTCTACGGAAGTGGTGCGGCGGTTGCGCGAGCAGAAGATTACGGCTGCGCCGCGCGCCGGATGGGTGCGGACGTCACCGCACTTTTACATCACTCCGGCGGAGATCGACCGGATGATCGACGCGTTGCCGTGATGGGGTGGCTGCGACGGCATCCGCTGACCGCATTCCTGCCGCTACAGGCGGTGCTGTACTGCTGGAATCTGGCGCTGCTCTCCCCGTGGACGGATGAGGCGGGGACGCTGGCGATGGTGCGGCAACCGCTCGCGGAACTGATCCGCTTCGCCGCCGCGGATGTTCATCCGCCACTTTACTATTTCCTGCTATATTGCTGGCGGTACGTGCCTTTGGGCCTGGAGTGGACGGTGCAGGCGCGGCTGCTCTCGGTGCTCTTCGCGCTGGCGGGGACGGTGGCGCTGGACTGGTTGTGGGGCAGAGGGCGGGAGGCGCGGGAGCGGGTCGGGATGCTGGCGCTGTGGACGCTTTCGCCCTGCCTGCTGCTCTACGCGCGCATGTGCAGGTCGTATTCGCTGCAGGCGCTGTGCGGGATTCTGGTGGTGGGACTGCTGTTCCGGTTTCTGGAGCGGCGCACGTGGCAGCGGGGCGCGTGGCTGGCGCTGGCGATGCTGGCATCGCTGTATACGCACTACGCGGCGGGGCTGGCGCTGATCGCGGTGGCGAATCTGGGGCTCGCGTGGAAGCGGCAGTGGCGGGCGGCGGCGCTGATCGATGGCGCGATCGGGGTGGGCTACCTGCCGTGGGTGCTGCAGCTGACGGCGTCTCTGCAGAACTGGGGTCACAACACGCGCGGGTACACGCTGACCGGGAACGCGCTGCTGGAAGTCCCGGTGAAGCTGGCCTACTGGACGGTCTCTTTCGTGATGGGCGAGGCGCAACCGGATGTGCTGCTGGTGGCGGGTGCGGCGGTGGCGGTGGCGGCGGCGTGGGCAGTCTGGGCGGGGGCGCGGCGCAATCCGGAACTGGCGTGGGCGGCGGCGGGACTGGCGGGGATCGGGTTTGTGGGCGTGGCGCGCTGGGTCTCTTACCCGTTTGTGCCGGCGCGGCTGCTGTTCGTGCTGCCGTTTTTCGTGGTGCTGGCGGCGCGCGGCGCGGCGGCGCGGGGTCGCAGGGGAGCGCTGGTGGCGGGGGCGATGCTGCTGTTCTCGGTCTCCGGGATCTGGTGCTACTTCCACAAGACGGGGTTCCGCAACAAGCAGTACCCGATGCCGATGGAAGAGATCGTGCAGCGGATGACGCGCGATGCGGCGGCGGACTCGGCGATTCTGGTGGACTCGACGAATTCCGACCCGATGGCGGTGGCGTACCTGCTGGACGGACGGCGTCCGTTCCTGGAGACGGGGAGGCCGGGCACGGCGGAGGCGGTGGAGAGGCTGCTGGCCGATCCGCGGGTGCGGACGGTGTGGTTCCTGCGCAATACGCACGATGTCAGTGAGAGCGGGCTGGACGCGCTGTACGAAGCGGTGCTGCGGGCGCGGATGGCGGTAGAGGTTCACCCTTACGAAGCGTACACTCCGTTGGAACGGCTGCTGATGCGGCGGGCGGATGCTCCGCGTTACTTCCATGAACTTCTCGAATTCCACCGATAGGAAGCTGCGGCTGCTGGATGGCGCGGTGCTGCTGGTGGGCGCGGCAATCGCGGTGCTGTTCGCGGTGCACGTCCTGGCTACGGTGTTCCGGGCTCACGACGATGAAGGGTACATGCTGGGGCGGTTGGTGCGCTACATGAGTGCGCAGCCGGTGGACGGGCACACGTACGATCAATACGGTCCGTTCTTCTACGGTCTGCTGGCAGGGTGGTTCCGAGTGTTGCAGCTGCCGGTGACGCACGATACGAGCAGGCTGGCGACGCTGGTGGCGTGGCTGGCATCGGGGGCGTGCGGCGGGATTTTCGTCTACCGGATTTCGCGCAGCGTGGCGCTGGGAACGGCGGCGATGCTGGCGTGCGTGCGGGTGGGCGCGGTGCTGGCGAACGAGCCGGGGCATCCGCAGGAGGTGGTGATGCCGCTGCTGCTGTTGGCGTGCTGCCTGGCGGCGGATGGGGACGGCAAGCGCGGTGGCGTGCGCGTGTTCCTGTTGGGGGCGGTGGGCGCGGCGCTGGTATTCACGAAGATCAATGCGGGCGTATTTTACCTGGCGGCGCTGGGGCAGACTCTGGTCTGCATGGCGCCCAAAGGGCGGCTGCGCACAGTGGCGCTCGGGAGCGTCGCGGGCTATGTGGTGGCGATGCCGGTGCTGCTGATGCGGGCGCATCTGGCATCGGGTTCCGGGGCGCTGTGCATCCTGGCGGTGCTGTGCGGGGGGACGACGCTGCTGTGCGCGGCGCGTGTGGGCGGGGTGGCGCGGCTCGGTTGGGGCAGCGTGGGGATCGCGGGAGCAGGAGTCGGGGCGGCGCTGGGGCTGATGACGCTGGCGGTACGGGTACAGGGTCTGGGGGTGGGGGAACTGGTGCAGAGCATCGCCATTGTGCCGATGCGGATGGGGGCGTTTTGGCATGGGGTGTTCTTGCTCGCTCCGCCGGCGCTGGCGGCGTGCGTGATCGCGGGCATGGGAGTGGTGGTGCTGCTGGCGCTGCCGGAGCAGCGGGCGCGGTACGGGCGCTGGATGGGGCTGCTGCGGTGCGCGGCGGGGGTGTGCGCAATCGGGTTGCTGGTGCGCGGCGATCTGGGGCTGGTGGTTCCGGTGATCGGGCTGGGTTTGATTCCGGTCGCGGGGCGGCAGTGGACGCGGGGCGAGACGCTGGTGCGGATCTTCGTGGCGGAATTGTGCGTGAATCAACTGCTGCAGACGTACCCAATCGCGGGGAGTCAGGTGGCGATCGCGTCGGCTCCGGTGGTGGTGTGGGCGTTCGTCTGCGTGTATGACGGGTTGGAGGAGTGGCGGGCGGCGGGGGGAGCGGCGGTGCTCGGGGAGAGGGCGGTGGGCTTCGCGATGGCGGTGGCGATACTGGTGGTGATGCTGAGTTCGGGGATGCCACTGTGGCGCTACGCCTATCCGAGCAGCGGCTTGCGGGGCGCGGCGTGGCTGCATCTGCCGCCGGAGCAGGCGAAGACGCTGCGGCAGGTGACGGCGGATCTGCGCGCGAATTGCAGCCAGGTATTCACGACGCCGCGAATGCTGAGTTTCAACTTATGGAGCGGGTTGCCTTCGCCGGACCGGGGCACGCCGCAACCTTTTTCACTGATGTATGACGCGACGGAGCGAAGGGCGATTCTGGCGCAACTGGAGGGCGACGCGGGCGCGTGCGTAGTGTACAGTCCGGGGATGCTGGCGTTCTGGCATACGACGCCGGCGGAGTTGGAGACGGTGGAGTGGGGCGCGTATCTGCTGCACGAGATGCGCGTGGTGGAAGAGGTGGGCGGGTACGAGGTCCGGGTTTCGCGGCGGCGGACGGCGGCGTGGGTACGGCAGGGGATCGGGGATTAGGGCAGGCGGCGGAAGCGGGTACGAACAGGCGGGGTGGGCGTGGCCGCGGTTGGGGATCGGGGATAGAATAAGCCCATGCAACAGAGCCAGACGAAGTCGATCCAACTGGGCGCGGTGACGTACAACGTGCTGAACAAGATGGATCTGGAGACGGTGATCCGTACGCTGGAAGGCGCGGGGATCGGGTTGGTGGAACTGCGCACGGGGCACAAGCACGGAGTGGAGCCATCGCTTGCGGAGGATGAACGCAAGCGGGTGAAGGAGCGCTTCGAGCGGAGCAAGGTGCGGCTGCTGAGTTTCGGCTCGACGTGCGAGTTTCAAGCGGCGGACGCGGCCGAGCGGCGCAAGCAGATCGAGCTGGCGAAGCAGTTTGTGACGCTGGCGCACGATACGGGGGCGACGGCGGTGAAGGTGCGTCCCAACGGGCTGGCGAAGGGCGTGGCGAAAGAGACGACGCTAGAGACCATCGCAGCGGGATTGCGCGAAGTGGGCGAGTTCGCGTACGTGCACGGAGTCGAAATCTGGCTGGAAGTGCATGGCGGAGAGACGCAGGTTCCGGCGGTGGCGGCGGAGATCATGCGGCTGACGAAACACGCGAGCGTGGGGCTGTGCTGGAACTCGAATCCGACGGATGTGGTGGAGGGAAGCGTGAAGGCGAGCTTCCAATTGCTGCGTCCGTGGTTGAAGAGCTGCCACATCACGGAGCTGGCAAGCGGGTATCCCTACAAGGAGCTGTTCGGGCTGATGAAGAGCAGCGGGTACGACCGGTGGACCTTGTGCGAGGCGGCCGAGAGCCCGGAGCCGGAGCGGTTCCTGAAGTATTACAAGGCGCTGTGGCGCGAGCTGATGGCGTGACGCTGCGCGCGGTGTGCGGGTAGCGGGCTAGCGAACGCGGAAGGCGTGCACGCTGCGGCTCTGGTCGCGGTGTGGAGCACTGAGGGCGTAGACGAATTCGCCGCCGAGGACGAGGGCGGAAGCGCCCGCGTCATCGGCGCGCAGATAGTGGAGGGCTTCTAGACCGTCGTCCTGCGCGCGGAATTCGAGCACGCCGGAGCGCCACGGGCGATAGAGCAGGCGACCCGTGCCATTGATGGTCATGGCCCGGTGATAGATGAAATCCCCGGACGCGAGCGGGCGGGCCGGATCGCGCAGGTTGTAGGAAGCGAGAGTCTCGGGGAAGAGGCGAATTTCGAAGAGCCGGTTGTCCTGCCAGGAGAGCTGACGGGGAATCCCGTAGGCGAGCACGGAATTGAGAGGCGCCGGAAGCTGACTGGCGATGGCGGGGCGCGACGGCTCGGCGAGATCGACGGCGGTGAGGTAGGAAGGCGAGGCTACGTAGAGATAGGCGCCGCGGCGCAGGATGCGCAGGGGTGCGACGACTGCGTTTGCGCCGGATGAGGGCGGGCGCACGCGGTCCAGTTCCAACGAAGCCACTTGCCGTTTGGAAGCGCGGTCATAGGTAAGGAGGCTGCAGACCCGGTCGCTGGTCACGCCGAGGTAGACGAACGGTCCGGCGGAGATGGGAGTGGAAAGGTATACGTTCGGGCGCACGGGTCCGAGGGGGATTTCATCGATGAGGCCGGCAGGCGTGACGATGGCGAGTTCCACTTCGTCCACGGGGAGGTGTTTCCTGTGGCCGGCGAGCAGGACCGCGCCATCCTGGAGTGCGGCTTTGGGGCCGCCCCAATCCCAGGAAGAGGTCCAGAGCGGCAGGTTCACGGCGGCCACCTGAGCGGGGCGGGATGGCTGGGTGAAATCGAGGAAGCGCAGGGACTGGTCCTCAAAGATTACGGCGAGGTTTCGCTCGGCCAGAATGCCCACGTAGTTCGAATCCGGCTGCGGATGGAAGGTGAAGGAGCCGGCGGGCGCGAGTACCGGCAGGCGATGGGCCGCAGCGTATCCGGACGCATACGCGACGCCGATCACGGCGACGGCGGAGAGGGCGAGGCCGAGATTGCCGAGGTAGCGTTCGGGGGAGCGCTTCAGCAGTGCGGCGGAAGCGGCGGTCACCGAGAGGGCGGCGAGGGAAAAGACGAGGCCGGTGATGGCGGAGAGCCACGGGGATTTCGCGGCTTCGATGAGGCCGCCCGAGCCATCAATGAAGAGTAGCCAGTAGACGAAGCCGGAGAAGGGCGCGAGGTCATAGAAGGCGATGGCGAGAATGGCGGTGGTGCAGACCACCACCGCGGCCAGCGCTGCCGCCTTCACGGAGCGGTCCACGAGCACGGAACAGAAGAGGGTGAGCCCGTAGAGGAACCAGAAACGCGGCAGCATCACCGCGAAGAGTTGGCGGAAGCCGACCTGCTCGCGAATGAAGCGGAGGCCGATATCGGAAGTGAATTCCGGAACCGCAAAACCCAAGGCCACCACACCGGCCATGAGCAGGGTGAGGACGAAGGAACCGGCGGCAAACTTCGACCAGACGATGACGGGGGCGGAGACGGGGCGGACGAGCAGGAAATCCAAGGTGCGGGTGTGGCGCTCGCGCGCGATCTGACCGCCGGCGAGGCCGATCGAGACGATGGCCGCGACGAAGGGCATGAGGGCTTCCATCCAGGTGGAGACGAAGCTGGGGTTGAAGACGCGGGTGGCGAGCAGGAGTTCGAGAGAGACGGTCACGACCACGCCGGCCAACAGCCACGGGCGCAGGTCGTGGAGCTCTTTCCAGAGTAGCGGTCTCACTGGCGCTCCTTGGGGCCCACGGCCTCGACGAAACTCTCTTCGAGGCTCAAGCCGGAGTGGCGTTTGAGCTCTTCGATGCTGCCGGCCTGGACGAGGCGGCCGCGATCGATGATGACGACGTGGTCGGCGACGCGTTCGACCTCATGGAGGAGGTGCGAAGAGAAGAGCACGGTGCGGCCTTCCTGCTGGATGAGCTGGATGATGGTCTGGAGAAAATCGCGGCGGACGAGGACGTCGAGGCCGGTGGCGGGCTCATCGAGGATGAGCAGTTCGGGATCGCCGCCGAGGGCGAGGGCGAGGGCGACCTGGGCCTGCGTGCCGCGGGAGAGGTGGCGGATCTTCTGTTCGCGATCCACGGCGAAGCGATCGAGGAGTTCGTCGACGCGGGGCTGGTTCCAGTGCGGGTAGAATTGGGCGGTGAAGCGGACGAGCTGGCGCACCTTCATCCAGTCATAGAGCACGGGGGATTCGGAGACGTAACCGATGCGCGACATGAGCGCGGTGTGGTCGCGGCGGCTATCGAGGCCAAGCAGCGTGACGGCGCCCGCGGAGGGATCGAGCAGGTTCATGATCATGCGGAGGGTGGTGCTCTTGCCGCTTCCGTTGCGGCCGAGGAAGGCGCAGACGCTGCCGGCGGGCACGTGGAAGGTGAGATTGTCCACCGCGAGGCGGTGGCCGAAGCGTTTGGAGAGGGCTTCGACTGAGAGGGCATGCGGCGTCATGCGGATTTCTCCTTTGCGGCCGAGAGGCGATCTTCGAAGAGTTGGCGGAGCTGTTTGCGGGGGAGGCCGAATTCGGCGGCGGCGGCGATGGTTTTGTCCAGGAGGTCGCGCACGGCCTGCACGCGATAGGTTGCGGCGAGCTTTGTGGCCGAGGTGGAGACATAGGTGCCGGTGCCGCGGCGTTTGGAGAGGAGGCCTTCGCGTTCGAGTTCGAGATAGGCGCGGGCGACGGTGTTTGGGTTGATGAGGTGTTCGGAGGCGAGGGCGCGGACGGAGGGGAGTTCGGTATCGGGCAGGAGGGTGCCGGCGGCGATGCGATGGCGGAGCTGTTCGGCGATCTGGAGGTAGATCGGGATGGGACTGGCGGGTTCGAGGTGCAGACGGGAGTGCCGGTTCACTGTATCGATACTGCGATACAGTGGCGGCGGCGGCTAGATTCTCTTTGGTTAGGGCCGGGAAGAGCAGCGGGGCTGACGGGTGGGCAGCAAGGTGATGCCGGATCTGGCTGTAGTAGACTGGCCTTGCGGGGGCGGACGCCTATGCTGAAGAGCGCATTTCTGGGAGCGGTGATTGTGGGCGGGATTGGATTTCTGGGCGGCTTTTTGGGCCCGATGATTCTGATGCCCGAGTCCAATCAGGGACCGATGTTGGGGATCTTCATCACGGGTCCGCTGGGGGCGGTGGTGGGATTCCTCGGGGGCGCGGTGGTGGCGCTGGTGCGCAAGCCACCTACACGGTGAGGCGGCGGGGCCGGGAGGAAACCGTAAGGATGCTTACGGTCGATTTATTGATGTCAAAGAACTTACGGGCGGCGACCGTAAGGATACTTACGGAAATGGCGGTTGCGGCCGCGAAGCACCCTACCTGATTGGATGGTGGCACACTCGCGGGCGGAGTTTGGCGGGCGGGACGGGGATGTGGTTGTGGGGACGGGGGATAAAAGGTCAGGGATGCGGTGACCGGAGCGGGCGGAAGTGAAGGCGAAGGTCCGTTTCGTCAGACGGGGGTTGGCAGGATCGACCCGGCTGCCGAACGGCGAGACAGTTGCCGGCAGAAATCCGCTCAGTGCCATCAGCAGATTCCGCCAACCGTTACGCGAGCAGCGATCGATCGCGAATTTCGCCGAGTTCACACGGGGGGAGTGGGTGGCTCGTAGCCGGTGAGTCCCTCGCCGCTGTGGGCTGGATCGTATTGCGGGTTGGGCGACGGCATCGCCGCGTTCACGGAGTGGCGCCAATCCGACAGCATTCCCTGCAACTTCTTTGCCCGGTCCGCTTCGCGGCGCACCAGATTGCGCTGCTCGCCTGCATCATCGGCAAGGTGGAATAACTCCAGCCGACCGTCTTCGTAGAACTCGATCAGTTTCCAGTCCCCGAGGCGAATTGCGCCGGATGGCCGGCCGCCCTGGTCGCTGTAGTGAGGATAATGCCAGAACAGGGGACGTTCCTTGCTGTTTTCTCCGCGCAGGAGCGGCAGCAGCGACCTGCCGTCCACGGTTCCCGCAGGCGCGGCGGCAGCGTCGCAGATGGTGGGGAAGAAATCGACGCTCGAAACCGGTGTGTCGATGGTGGTTCCGGGGCGCGTGATGCCGGGCCAGCGGATCATCAGCGGCTCGCGGATTCCACCTTCGAAGAGGTGCCCTTTGCCAGCCCGCAGCGGAGAGTTGCTGGTGACCGGTTTCGGCTGAGCCCCCTGGAAGCGCACTCCCCCGTTATCGGAGAAGAAGATCACGATCGTGTTGCCGGCCTGGCCGGAATCATCGAGCGCCTTCAAGAGCTGCCCCATGGAATCATCCGCGCTTTCGACCATGGCGCAGTAAGTCGGATTGACGTCGCCGGTATCGCGCGCACGGTATTTCGCAATCACTTCTTCGCGCGCCTGGAGCGGAAGGTGAACGGTAAAGTGCGACTGGTAGAGGAAGAACGGCTTTGGCTTGCCGGCCGCGATGAAGCGGGCGCCTTCGTAGGTTAAGCGCTGGGTGAGCGATTCGCCGGGTTCGAGGGTGAGGCCGGGAAGTTCGAGCGGACCGAAGTAGCGGGGAGGCGAGCCCGCGGCGGCGCCGGCGATATTCGTAGTAAAGCCGCGGTCGGTGGGAAGGTGGCCGTCGCCGCCCATGTGCCACTTGCCGATTGAGGCTGAGCGGTAGCCCCGCGGCGCCAGCACTTCGGCAATGGTCTGGTTCTCAACCGGCAGGAACTGATTGAATTTGGGCACGAGCAGCCTGGATGTGGGGAACTGCCTGCGCCCCGGGATCCAATCCGTGAGGTGGAGGCGCGCGGGATACTGGCCGGTGAGGATGCTGGCGCGGGTGGGCGAGCAGACCGGACACGCGGCGTAGGCGTTGGTGAAGCGGACCGAGTGTTGCGCGAAGCGGTTGAGATTCGGCGTGTCGATGAAGCGGTTGCCGTAGGGACCGACATCGTGCCAGCCGAGGTCGTCCGTCAAGACGAACAAGACGTTCCACGGCGGCGTTGCGGGCGCGGCGGCAAGCCTGACGGCCGCGCCCCCCAATGCTCCGGCCGTGACAGTTTGGAGAAAGCATCTTCTATCCATGGGATCGTCCTTGGGGAGGCGGTGTGGGTTTCACCAGTTCAGCTTCAGACCGAAGTGAATGAAGCGCGGCTGGTTGCTCGCCGCGGTAATGCTGCCGAAGGCCGAGCTGGTGGGCGTGGTGTTCGGGGCGGCGAGCACGGTGTGGTTCAGGGCATTCAGGAACTCGGCCCGGAACTGGAGTTTGAACCTTTCGGTGAGGAAGAAGTTTTTGACTCCGGAGATGTTCCACATATCCAGGCCGGGCGCGCGGATACCCGAAAAGCGGGTGGATAAGGTCACCACGTTGGAGGCGAGCTGGTTGGCGGAGTTGCGATCGAAAGCGGCGGTATTGAACCACTGGGCAATGGTCTGCTGACCGGAGGGCAGGGCGACATTCTGAATGGGCGCAACCAGCAGCGCATTGCCGAATCCGAGCGCCGCTCCGGTGTTGTGCTGCCAGGTTGCCTGCAACTGCCAGCCATCCACCAACACGCGTGCGAGGCCGTGCGCGCCGGAGAATAGAGGCTTGCCCTTGCCGAACGGGAGTTCGTAGATCCCGCTGCCGTGCAGGACGTGGGTGCGGTCCAGGTCTGAGATGACTTTGGAAGGCATGGAGTCGAAGTCGTTGAGGAAGCCGGTGGCCTCCATAAATTTTGACCATACCCAGTTAAACTGCGCGGTGAAGCCATTGCGGAAGCGGCGTTCGGTCAAAACCTGAAGCGAATGATACCAGGAATAACCATCCGGATCGTTGCCGGTCACGCCGGTAAATTGGGGATAGGGGCGGAGCAACTGGCTCCGCGCCACGGTGGTGCCGGAGAGGTTGGTGGAGGGCAGCAGGGGATAAAAGGGATTCGCCACCTGGGCAGAGAGGTAATTGATCGTGGTCTGATCGCGGGTGGGCGATTTGGAGTAATAGGAGCCTGGTATGGGATCCCATTGGCGGGAAGTCGGGAGGCGGGTACCGCGGTTACCGACGTAGGAGAGATCGAGGAAGATGCGTTTGGGCAGTTGGCGCTGCACACCGAAGCTGAAGCGCTGCATGTAGGCGCTCTTCACCGTGGAGGGGAAGAAGTTGACGGCTTGTCCGAGCCCGGTCAGCAATCCGCCACCCGGCCCGAGGGGCTGGACCAGCCCGCTGGGATAGGGGTTGGAGAGGTTGGCGACGAAGCTCAGGCCGTTGTCGAGAGAGGGGTTCATGGTGGTGGTGGCGGTGAAGCCGTTCTGATTGACGGCGTTGCGGTCCACGCCCTGGGGCACGAAGAAGATGCCGTATCCGGCGCGAATGACGGTATCCGGACGCAGCTGCCAGGCCAAGCCGACGCGCGGCGCGAAATTCAGATGCGAGGACTCCCACAGGCCACGGGGCTGGCCCTGCACGCCGGCGTAGGTGAGGCCACCGTTGACACCGAACTGGGAGACCGGCAATTCGGGCAGCGGGCTCTTGGCGTAGTTGGCAATTACCTGGGCGGCCAGCGGATTGGCGACGCCGAAGTTGAAGCCGCGAACGGTGCGGTTGAAGCGCTCGGTGATGGGGCCTTCGTAATCGTAGCGAACACCGGCATTGATGGTGAGCTTGCGGGCTACGCGCCAGTCGGACTGGACGTAGAAGCCATAGTAGTAAGACTGGTCGGCATACGAATCGCTGAGACTGACCGAGCCGCTGGAGGGGAGGCCGAGCAGGTAGGAAGCGAGACCCTGACCGATCGGGGCGGCGGCGGCGCTGTCGAGCGGGCCATTGGTCCACTTCTGGTTGAAGGTGAAGGAGGGGTTCTGGGCGCCCCAGTTGTACGAGTTATTGCGATAGAGGCGGTACTCGCCGCCGAAGCGCAGGATGACCGGGCCCTTACTCCAGGTGAGATCGTTGGAGGCGGTCAGGTAGTTGCTGATGACATCGTTATTGGCCGCGCCGCCGATGGATTGGTAGCCCGCGATATTGAGAGTGGGAAACTGGCGCGCGCGCGGATCGATGGTTGCCTGCAAGGACGGGGAGAAGCCGGCCTTGACGAGGTCGAAGCCCTCCATTTCGGGCTCGTTGGACTGTTCGAAGCGCGTGAAGCCGACACGGAAGTTGGTGAGCAGGGAGGGCGAGATCACGTAGACATCGTCAAAGACCGCGCCATTGCTGTAGCGCCAGCGGTCGGGCACGGTGGTGAGCGTTCCGACGATGGGATTGGCGATGTATAGCTGGGACGCGTAGTTGTAGCGGACGAAGGCGTGCTGGTGGTCGTTGAAGTTGTGGTCGAGCTTGCCCACGGTGTTCTTCTGATCGTTGGCTTGGGAGGTGAGCGGCGTGTAGTTATTGAAGCCGTCAACGGTGCCGGGGGTGTTGGCCTGGGGCCAGGATGAGAGGAGGCCTGCCGCCGTCTTATCGAGGCGGCTGGCGGGGATGATATTGCCGGGGAACGGCGTGCGGGCGACGCGCCCGGCGGCGGCAGCGGTGGAGGTGGCCGGATCGTAGATCTGGTAATTGGCGCCGAGTTTCAGCAGGGCGGAAAAATCGCCGGTGATTTCGGCGGCGGTGGGCACGGTGACGGGGGAGCCGAGAGTCTTGACGGGGCGGTTGAGCCCTTCATAGCTATACGCCCAGAACGTGCGGTTGCGGCCGTTATAGAGCTTGGGGAAAATCACGGGTCCGCTGAGGGTGGCGCTGTAGCGGTTGAGGATGTTGAGGGGATTGACGGAGAGCGCCTTGGCATCGGTCACGGGACCTGTGGCGGGATTGTAGAGGAACTGGCGGGAGAAGAGGGTGAGCGCTTCCAGGTGCTGATTGGTATGGAACCACTGCACCGCGCCATGGAACTGGTTGCCTCCGGTTTTGAGCACGATGTTGACATTGCCGCCGGGAACGCGCGCGATGCTGGCATCGTAGGTGGCGGTCTGCACTTTCACTTCGGCCACCATGTCGGTGGGAGGCGAGAACGAGACATTGGTGCCGCCCATGCTCGGAGCACCATCCACGGTGAACTCCACATTGCCGTTGCGGGTGCCGTTTACGGCGATGTTCGAAACAATTTCGACTGCTCCGACGCCCAGACTGGGGTGATTGGGCTGGGCAAGGTAGAGTACGCCGGGCGCAAACTGGGCCAGCGAGAGGCTGTTGCCACCGGGCAGGGGGAGGTCGATGATCCGGCGCGTGTCGGTTACCTGACCGAGACTGGCGCTGGCGGTATCGACCAGCGAGACCTGGCTGGAGACCGTGACGGATTCGCTGACCTGGCCGACGCTGAGGCTGATATCCAGGGTAAGGCGATCGGCCACACGCAATTCGATGCCGGTGCGCCTATAGGAATTGAAACCCACCACGGAGACGACGAGAGTGTAATTGCCGGGGTTCAGATAGGGGATCTCGTATGCACCACTTTCGTTGGCAGTGGCGGTGGTTTTGACTTGGGTGGCGGTCTCTGTGACCTCGACGCCGGCGTGGGGGACGGCCGCGCCGCTGGGATCGAGCACCCTCCCGCCGATACGACCACGCGCATCCTGGCCATAAACAATGGCACTGAAGAGAACAGCGACAAGAAATACTCGATTCCACATGGCGAGTAACACTCCTTAAGCGAAACTGCTACGAAGTATGCACGGAGTTGTACGGACTGCACCGTTATTGACCGATTGATTCAGCTTGCCCTGTACTGTCAAGCAGTTAAAGCCCCGTTATGCGCCCGTTACGCGTGATAGACTAGCCACGGGGTGGGTGATGGACAGTAGCGGCAGGGACAAATTCACACGCGCCCAGATTGCATCCCACGTGGACCGGGTGCTGGCGAGCCCGTCATTCAAGCCCAGCCCGCGGAGCCAGGAATTCCTGCGCTTCGTGGTGACGCGGGCCATGGCGGGGGACGAGGCGGCGATCAAGGAACGCAACATTGCGGTGGAGGTGTTCGGCCGCAGCCTGCACTATAATTCCTCCGAAGACTCCTTTGTCCGCGTCAAGGCGAGCGAGGTGCGGCGGCGCCTGGCAGCGTACTACGCTACGCCATCGCCGGAAGATATCCTGAGGATCGAGCTTCCCCTGGGCGGGTACATCCCTCAATTCACGGGCATCGAAACTTCCCAGCCCGAGGCGGTGTCCCCGGCAGCGACGGTTCCGCCGCCAGAGGCTAATACTCGCCGGTGGGCGGCGGCAGTGGCAGTGGTGTTGTTCGCGATGGTGGCTGGCTCGCTGACTTACTGGCTCCGGCCGACCTCGCCGATGGAGGATTTCTGGTCGCCTATTTTGAAGTCCCCGGAGCCGGTGGTGATTTTCCTGCCACTGCCGGAGTCCTACACATCCATGCCTGAGGCGGAGGCAAAGGCGCAGGCGAAGCGCAGCGCGGATAGGTACTGGGAAACGGCAGGCCCGAAGACGGAGCATCGCTTCTTTCTTTTCACGCCCGATAAAGTGGGCGTGGGCGCCGCAATCGGGGCGATCCGGTTTGCGACGAACTTCTCGCGCATCGGCAAGCCTTACACGTTGAAGGCAGGGGAGGATTTCTCGTTCGCCGACCTGCGCAACCAACCTGCCGTCCTCTTTGGGGCATTTTCCTCGCCGTGGACGATCGAAATCAACAACGAGTTCCGGTTCAAGTTCATCCGAGGATCCGACCAACACATCCTGGACAGCCTGAACCCATCACGACAGTGGCATGCGTCGCCTGGCCTCCATACCGGCACTCCCTCTGAGGATTATGCGATCGCCGGACGCGTGGTTGATTCCAAGAGCGGCCGCATCGCCATCATTGCGGCCGGAATCACCACCTTCGGCACGCAAGCGGCGGCCGAATTCCTGACCGAACCATTGCGACTGGCGGAACTGGCCCGGCGCGCACCCCGCCCTCTCAGTAAGGGTAACTTCCAGGTGCTGCTCCACACCAAGGTTATCGGCAATACGCCTGCTCCAGCGCGCATCATCGACGCACATTTCTGGTAGCTCGCCTGGCTGCGAGGGGCTGGTCCTGTTGGCTGCTGCGCGCGGCGGGGCGGGCTCGCACGGGCTGGGTCAGCCGGCGAAGGGCTTGGCGAAGTGGGTATTCCAATCGACGAGGTTGAGGTTGAGGAGTTGGTGGGTCATGGCCTTGGTATCGTCAGCCCCGGCGGCAGTGGAGACGCGCTGGTTGCGGTTGCGGGTGACGGCATGGATGCGTTTGAAAAACCCGTTAGAAATAGGGCGGCGTTTGGTGGGGAGGGTGCGTGGATTCATGGCGGG